>MWOX01000282.1 GCA_002026005.1 Prochlorococcus sp. HOT208_60m_808M21 | reverse complement strand
ACCTCCCAAGGGGAACAAACACATCCATCTAATTCGGCATCAAAAGACAACTTTGCAAGTCTCAATACATTTTCTTCAATTGAATTATTTCTATCAAGATCAGTTTGAAAATCTTTAAGAGAAAAGCTTGTTAAAACAGTTATTCCTACAATCAATGGAGGTTTCACACTGACTGAGGTAGCTCCTTCTAAAGATGCTTTTTTCGAATCCTTAAGAGCTTTTAAACCTGCTGAAGCATGAATAGAAATTATATCAACCCCTAATTTTGAAGCTTGGAGACATGCTGCACGCATGGTATTTGGAATATCATGAAATTTTAAGTCTAAAAAAATTTTTTTATTTAAACCTTTTAATATTTCAATAACCCTAGGACCTTCCCTCACAAAAAGTTCTAAACCAACTTTCACCCACTTAATATTAGGACATTTTTCCAAAAGTAATTTTGCTTGACTTACATCTAATCCATCAATTGCCAATATTATTTTATCTTCCGAATTAAATCTGTTATTCATAAATTTTCAGTTTTCAAACCTTTTAATTATTTTTTTTCCAATTTGCAAAATTTTACCTTCTAAATCATTTTTTGAATTAAAAACTAAATCAGGATTTATTAGTTTCTGACTATCAATTTTTACACCCCCACCTTTAATAGATCTTTTGGATTCGCTGCTAGATTTAAAAAGTTTTAGAGCACTTAATAAGTAGAAAAACTTTACTGGAAAAACTACTTCTTTTAAAGAAATCTCTGGAATTTCTCCAACTTTTTCTTTGTGTCCAAGGAATAATTTTTCGCAGTTTGATTGCGCCTTAAATGCTTCTTCGGCCCCATGGATTAAAGTAGTAACTTCTAAAGCCATTCTTCTCTGTAATTCACGAGGATTTGAGTTTTTCAGAAAACTTAAATCTAATTCAGTAAGTAATTCAAAATAGGTGGGTATTATATTATCGGGTACTTTTTCTAATTTTGAATACATTGAAAGAGGATCTTCAGTTAAACCGACGGTGTTAAATTCAGATTTACTCATCTTCTTAATTCCATCTAAACCTGTCAAAATTGGCAGCAGAACACCAAATTGAGGGTCTTGTTTAAAATGCCTTTGAAGGTCTCTTCCTATTGCAATATTAAATTTCTGATCTGTGCCTCCAAGCTCAATATCTGATTGAACAATTACCGAATCGTAACCTTGTAATAGTGGATATAAGAATTCATGCAAAGCAATTGGGGTTTGCGAAGTGTACCTTTTATTAAATTCCTCCTTAGCTAGCATTTGACTAACTGTTGCACTCCCCATCAATTCAATTATCGAATTAAGATGTAATCCTTTTAACCATTCACTGTTATATCTAATTTCTATTTTATCTTTTGAATCAAAATCTAAAATAGATTCATTGGCTGGCTTTCCCATTCCTAGTTGGGTTAAGTATGTTTTTGCATTATCCTTAACTTGTTTTTCCGATAACTGAACTCTTGTTTTGTTTTTTCCAGTTGGATCTCCAATTTGAGCAGTAAAATCCCCAATAATTAAAACTGCAATATGTCCATTATCTTGGAATGCCCTAAGTTTTTTAAACAATATGCTGTGCCCAAGATGAATATCGGTTCCCGTTGGATCGATGCCGAGTTTAACCCTTAATTTTTTATTATTTTTTTTCGCATGATCAATTATCTCTGAAAAGGTTTGATCTGTTCCCTTAATTGGAAAATATTCTTCTATTCCTCTTGACAGCCATGATGGCAATTTTAAATTATCTGTCATGAATCTTTATCCGTTAACTTTAAGAAGTTTTATCAAGTTCATCCTTCATTCTTATTAAGGTTTTATTCATTTGATCAAACATTTGATCAGGAGTAATCCCAAATTGACTTAACTGTGTCTTTAATTGTTCTACTGTCATTTTTGCTTGAAAATCTTCAGACAATTCAAATCTCTTCATAAAAACCTTATAACGATCCATAAGTGATTCCATTTTTTTTATAAACATTTTTTTCCCTTCTCTGTCAAATTTTCCATAATCAGAGCCAAGTTTCATAAGTTCTTGGTAATCTGTAAAAAGCTTTTTAGCTTCTTCTTGAACGATGTCTGACTCAAAGAATCCCATTTCTATTTTTTTACTTCGCAGATTAAGGCTCAATTACAAGATAACAAGAATCTTTTAAATTGATTAGAAGATTAATAAATTTTAGTTTATAAATATTTCTTTGATTTATATTTTTTCAGAATTAAATTTAGTAGACATGTTTCATTAATATTGGAAAAATTCAACGTAAATAATATTTCAAAACAAAATAGACAATTTGAATTATTTGGTTCAAATGTAAATACATCAATTAATTTTCAACACTCAAATAATCTAAAAATCAAAGGCGAAATTCTAACTGAATGGAGGGATAGAATATATAAGCACCAATTTAAAATCTCAAAAGATACTCACAACAAAACTTTGTACCAAACAAGTCTTCCTGTAAATACAATTTCCTATGAAAGAAAAATTGATCCGTTTTCATTGCAGCCATTATCATTGAACTTTTGGAGAACCAATCAATATATACACAATGGGCCAGCAATGTATTTTGTAATTGACTCGATGGAGAGTTCTAAAATAATCCTTTATATAGGAGAAACAAATTCAGCAAATAAAAGATGGAAGGGAGAACATGACTGTAAAAATTACCTCATGAACTATAAAGAAGCCCTAGCTCATAACAAACTCTCAAGTCACCAAGATATTCGTTTCTTCTTAGATGTACCTAAAGAAGTAAAATTAAGACGTAAATTAGAACAGCAACTGATATATTTATGGTTACCACCTTTTAATAAAGAAACTCGAGATAGGTGGGCAACTACTTTCACAAACAATTAAAAGTTAATTAAATCCATTTAACAAATGCAATTTTCCACATTCCAAAAAAATCTAGATAACTGGCAAGGTGCTTCATTAATTTTTGGAGTTTTAGAGGAAGAAATTTCAAGCCAACTTGAAAAAATAAAATTTGTTATTGACCCAAAATTATTACTAAAAAAAGTTACTCAAAAAAAATTTAAAGGAGAAAAAGGAAAAACTTTAAGCTTTGAATTTTTAGATCAAAAATTACAAACTTTAATCATAGTTGGTCTTGGCAAATCGAAGGACCTAAATAAAAGTGATATAGAAAACTCTATAGGAAATCTAGTTAGGAAAACAGTTGATAAAAATGAAAAAATCAGCATCTTGCTACCTTGGGAATTAATAAATTCAAAACTAGAAATAA
>MWOX01000281.1 GCA_002026005.1 Prochlorococcus sp. HOT208_60m_808M21 | reverse complement strand
TTAAATCGTCATTCTCCTTTTCCCTGTTTAAAATAGATTCTATATTTGTATGTAAGTCGTTGGATAAAACTTCGGGGATTTCATTTAAAAATTGTTTACCTTCTAGAAATCTTCCTTCCCAACGAAATAATCTCTTTGCTGTTGGATTGGTAAGTACAATCTTGCCTTGTGAGTCCAATAATATTGCACCATCAGCCATTGTAGCTATTAATGATTGCTGCTTGATTTGCGCCGCCTTTAGTTCTTCTATATTAGCTTCATCATAATTTTCTAACTGTGTTGCCATTCGGTTAAATCCATTTAAGAGTTCTCCAAGATCACCTGTCATGGGTAAAGAAATTCTGGATTTAAAATTTCCTTTTGAAATTTCTCTAACACCTCTTACTAATTCTCTGACTGGTCTTGTAATTGTCAGTGCATTAAATACAGCTCCAAGTATTACTAAAACCCAAATAGAGATAAAAACTGCAATGGTTACTTCTCTAGTTAAGGCAGCACTTGCTAGTGCTTTTTTATTAGGTGTGACTCCTAAAGCTAAAGTTCCAAGATATTTGCCTTTCCACAACATTGGAACAAATACATCGGTTACTTGACCTTGAGGTGTGGCATGCTGCCTAACTAATGGGAATTGTGGTCTCTTCTTCAATTCTGAAGGTAGTTTTAATTTTCGAGTGAGCTGAAACTGACTGTCTGAGCTTGTTGGTGTCGCACTGATCGGTATCCCAAGTTGAACAATATCTTCAGCATCAGTAAAGAATATGTAACGCAGGTTTCGACTTGATCTCCAAAACTTTTCAGCTACATTTGAAATTTCTTTTTTTTGATTATTAGCGACTAGTTCTGTAACATTCCCAGATAACAATAAGCCAAGATCTCGAGCATATCTAGTATCATTCATACCTGCATCTCTTTGAATGCTATTTAATGCAAAAAAAGTTATTCCTGTCATTAGGAGGCTTACGACAAGAGTTGCTACAGCTAATAACTTTGTTCTTAAACTGAAACCACTCCACCAAGCGAGAAGTCCATTAATCCAATAGTTAGTATTCATATCTTCATTATCAGTGATGTTATATTTTCTACTTTCTCGATTATTGGTATCCACCATAAGCTTAATTCTCCTTAGAAAAGTTTTTTCTCACTTGATGTCCTATATCATTTCTAAAGTAAATACCCTCAAAATGAATTTCTTTTAAATTTTTGTAAGCTTTTTCAAAAACTGTATCAAAGTCTTTATCTTGACAGACAATACTTAAGACTCTTCCTCCAGCAGTTAATAATTTCCCACTTTCACTAATAGAAGTACCTGAATCAAAAATTTGACAATCATTTGAATCAATCTTACCTATTTTTATTTGATAGCCAGTTTTATATTCGTGAGGATAACCTTTGGAGGACGCTATTACGCAACCACTAACTTTATTAGAAGTATTAATTTTTTCTTCACCAGTTAATCTTCCCATTGAGCATTTTTCTAAAATAAATACAAAATTTTGATCCATCAAGGGCATTATTGTTTGGCATTCTGGGTCACCAAATCTACAATTATATTCTATAACCTTGGGCCCAGATTTTGTGATCATTAACCCAAAATAAATTACTCCTCTATAATCAATATTTCTTTTATTTAGCTCATTTATTGTAGGTTCAATTATCTCTTTGATAATTCTATCAAGGTAATCTTCTGTTAATAATGGGGCAGGAGAATAAGCCCCCATACCTCCTGTATTTGGACCTTTATCTTTTTCACCAAGTCGTTTGTGATCTTGGGCAGTAGGAAGTAATGTATATTTCTTTCCATCGCATAAAGCAAAAACTGAAACTTCTGGCCCTTGAATTTTTTCTTCTAGAACAACTACATTCCCAGAGTTGCCAAATTTTCCATTAAAAATTGTCTCTGATGCTTTAAAACATTCATCTTTTGAATTAGGAATAAAAACACCTTTACCTGAAGCTAGACCATCAGCTTTTACTACAAGTGGAATTGATGATGAATTAATAATTTTTTTGGCTTCTTCTAGAGAATTCACTTTCCAAAAGTTTGCAGTTGGAATATTTGCGTCTTGCATAAATTCCTTCGCCCAAGATTTGCTAAATTCTAGTTTTGCTCCATCTTTATTAGGACCAAACACTTTAAAATCATTTTTTCTAAGAAAATCAGCTAATCCATTTGCCAAAGGTATTTCTGGTCCAATAACGATTAAATCTATCTTAAGAAAATCAAGCTTCTCTACTAGTTCATTTTTATTATTTATATCAATTTTTATTCTTTCACATTTATTTATTCTTTCTGAACCAGCGTTACCAGGTATTAAATAAACTTTTTTAACTAATTCATTTTTTTGAATAGCCCAAGCCAAAGAGTTTTCTCTCCCGCCATTACCAATTATTAAAATATTTTCTAATCTAATAAAGTTCCTAGAACTAGGTGAATGAATTCCCATATATTTGTTTTTTAAGGTTATGAGGTTTCGATGAATAATCAGTTAAAATGAAATAAAATCATTTGAAGTTGATCTCTAATAAATATGTTAATTATAAAAAGTACTTTAGTAATAATAATGAGGTATTAAATTAATGAATAATAAATATGAGTTGATTTATGAAGGCAAAGCAAAAAAAGTATTTACTCATGAGGATGCAGAAAAAGTAAGAATTGAATTCAAGGATGATGCTACAGCTTTTAATGCATTGAAAAAAGAAAAATTTGAAGGTAAAGGCAAACTTAATTGCTTAATAAGTGCAAGAATTTTTGAGATTCTCATTAAGAAGAATATTCCAACTCATTTTATTGAACTTGAAAATGAAAATACAATGATTGCAAAAAAAATAAAAGTAATTCCATTAGAAATTGTTCTTAGAAATATTGCTTATGGTTCTTTGTGTAAACAAACGACTATCAAACCTGGAACTTTCCTATCAAAACCACTAATTGATATCTATCTTAAAAATGATGAACTTAATGACCCCCTTATTACAAAAGATAGAATTGAATTAATGAACATATTAAGCTCAGACGATTTAAAATTAATAATTAATTTAACCTTAAAAGTTAATAAAATCCTGAAAAGTTTTTTAAAAAATATTCAACTTCAACTTGTGGATTTCAAATTGGAATTTGGTTATGATTTTGAAAATAATATTCTTCTAGGAGATGAAATAAGTCCTGATAATTGTAGATTGTGGGATCTAAACCAAAAAAATGATACAATTGTAAGCCTAGATAAAGATAGATTTAGGAATGATTTAGGTGGTTTAATTGAAGCTTATAGTGAAATTAACCGAAGAATTAACGATTATCTTTAACTTAACTGAATAAATAATGACTTATTAATCTTAATAAAAAATACTATGCAAAAACATTTTTTAAAATTTGGAAAGGTTTTCACAAATGTTGCCTGCAGTCCATTGATTTTGCTATCAAATAATTCTGAACTGGCTGCTAAGTATTTGCCTAGTGACTTTGATCAATCAATAAAGAACTTAGAAATAGAAAAAATTAATAATGTTTTTTTTCAAGTTAATGATTTCAAGAAAGAGAGGAAATTTCTTCTTGCTGAAAAAAATAACGAAATTAATGAAGAAAGTGTTGTTATCTCAGAAATAATTATCGAAGGTTGGGAAAATCATCCTGAGGGTAGAAAACTTGAATTGGCTGCATATGATTCTATGAGCATAAAGCCTGGAAGTATTGTTGATAATCGAATTTTAAATCAAGACCTCAACGCAATTTATTCTAGTGGTTGGTTTTCAGGAGTTAAAATAAAGTCTCAAGATGGTCCACTAGGTGTGAGGCTAATAGTAAATGTAGTGCCTAATCCAATTTTGAAAAAAGTTGAACTTAAACCAAAAAACTCTGTAATCTCTAATAAATATGTAGATGATATTTTTAATAATTTTTACGGGACAACTCTTAACTTAAATGAATTTCAAAATAAGATAGAAATAATAAAAAAACGTTATGAAAAAGAAGGTTATTCTTTAGTTAGAATTAGTGGCCCCGATAGAATCTCTGAAAACGGAGTAGTAACATTAAAAGTTTCTGAGGGTATTATATCTGACGTAAAAATAAGATTCCCTGGTTCTGATGGTGAATTTGTTATTGATGGAAAACCTAGAAAAGGAAAAACAAAAGATTGGGTCATAAAGAGAGAATTAAAAACACAACCTGGCACCATTTTTAATAGAAAAATTTTAGAAGCCGATATTGGTAGACTATATGCCACATCATTATTTGATGATGTAAAAGTTTCCCTTGGTCCTGACAATTTAAATCCTGGTCGAGTCATAATTTTTTTAGACTTGAGTGAACAAAGAACAGGATCATTGACCGGTGGACTAGGATATAGCAATAGTTCAGGTATCTTCGCCTCAATTGGTTTGCAGGAAACAAATGCTCTAGGAAGAGCATGGTCTACAAATTTGAATCTAAATTTCGGAGAATATTCAACCACCTATAATTTTTCATTATCTGATCCATGGATTAAAGGAGATAAACATAAAACATCTTTTAGAACAAATCTTTTTTTAAGCAGAAATTATCCACAAGAATTTAAAAGTGAAAATAATGGCCGAATATACGCTGTAGATGATACTACTACTTCAACCTCTGATACTTTTTCGTCAATAGTTTTAGAAAAATCAGGAGGTGGATTTTCTTTCTCAAGGCCATTAAATGGTGGAGATCCATTTAAGGTTGCTAAATGGAGAGTTCTTGCAGGAATGAACTTTAAGAAAGTAAAAATGATTGATGGTGATGGCAATAAAAAACCTTTTGGTGATAAGACTCCAACAACAGGAAATATAAATGATATTATCTGTATTGGATTTACTCCAAATGATGGTTCATGCCCTGAAGAAAATATATTAGTGAGTGTTATCGCGAGTACTTCTAGAAATAATTTGAACAGTTCCATTAACCCAACTGCAGGAAATAAATTTACTTTTGGTACTGAACAATTTGTTTCAATGGGAAAAAATTCTCCAACTTTTAATAGAATGAGAGCATCATATTCTTATTTTATACCCACAAAACTGATCAATTTAACAAAAGCATGTAAATCTAGTGAAGCTAGTAGTGAAGATTGTCCTCAAGCCATTGGTTTTCAATTTAAGGCTGGAACTATTCTTGGGGAACTGCCTCCTTATGAATCATTTTGTATGGGAGGATCATCATCAGTTAGAGGGTGGGGATCATGTGATTTAGCTGTAAGTAAAAGTTTTGTTGAAGGTACTGCAGAATATAGATTTCCTGTTTGGAGAATGATATCAGGAGCTTTATTTGTTGATGCAGGAAGTGACTTAGGATCTCAAAATGATGTTCCAGGGAAACCTGGCAAATTGTTACAGAAATCTGGTTCTGGTTATTCGCTCGGAGGAGGGGTTGGAGTTAAAACGCCAATTGGGCCACTAAGATTAGATGTCGCTAGTAAGGACCTAAGTGGAGATTGGAGATATACACTTGGAGTTGGATGGAAGTTTTAAGTGTTTTATTGGCCTACTAATTATGATTTCTGCTATACCTTGGCGGGTGTTATCTCCAGAGAAGGTATAGGCCTTCATAGTGGAGAAAAAACAAGAGTTACAATTTCTCCTTATGAAAAAGAAGGGTATTATGTCTCTTTCAAAGATAAACCTGGCGAGATTTTTAAGTTAACTCAGGATTTAATTGGGAGTACCATGCTTTGTACAGCAGTTAAATTGGGAGGGCGAAATTTATATACGATTGAGCATTTACTATCATCAATGGCTGGGTGTGGGTTAAGTTATATTCATATTGAGGTTGATGGGAAAGAGATTCCTCTTTTAGATGGATCTGCAATCCAGTGGGTTAAAGATTTTGAAGAAGTAGGTATAAAAAAGGCACCTAGACCAGATAATTTCTTTAAAGAGATTAATAAATCAATAATTTTAAATAAAGAAGGCTCAGTAATAGCAGCAACCCCTTCTAAAAAAACTACAATCATATCCACAATAAATTTTGCCTATAAAGCAATTGGAAATCAAACTTTTGTGATTGACTTAAATCCAAAAAATTTTGTTGAAATGATTGCTCCTGCTCGAACATTTGGTTTTAAAGATCAATTTCAAGAGTTAAGTGAAATTGGATTAATAAAAGGTGGAAGTTTGGAAAATGCTCTTGTTTGTGATGGTGATAAATGGGTTAATCCACCATTAAGATTTGATAATGAACCAATAAGACATAAAATTTTAGACCTAATTGGGGACTTGGCTTTGGTAGGGTTACCTAAGGCTCAAATTTTAGTTTATAAAGGATCACATTCTTTAAATGCTTTATTGGCCTCATCCCTAAAAAATTAACTTTATTTTTAATTGTTTTGGAAAAGAAATTATCCAGTGAAAATAATCAACTTTCCTCTGAGTACATACTAGGTTTGTTACCTCACAGATATCCTTTCGCACTTGTGGACAAAGTCATAGAGCACATTCCTGGGGAGAAAGCAGTTGCAGTAAAAAATGTAACTATAAATGAGCCTCAATTTCAGGGACATTTTCCTGAGAGACCCTTGATGCCTGGGGTTCTTATTGTTGAATCAATGGCTCAAGTTGGTGGAATAATTGTAACGCAAATGCCTGATCTTCCTAAAGGACTTTTCGTCTTTGCTGGAATCAATAATGTTAAATTCAGAAAACCAGTTGTGCCTGGAGATCAATTGATAATTTCTTGTGAGTTATTGTCTATTAAAAGACAAAGATTTGGGAAGGTTAAAGGTGAGGCGCATGTTGATGGGAAGTTGGTTTGTGCTGGAGAGTTAATGTTTTCATTAGTTGATTAGGGATATGGATAATAAAAATGCTGAATTAAATGCAAGCTTTACTGGTGTAAAAGTCCACCCAAATGCTTATGTTGATCCAAGTGCCGAATTACATGATGGGGTTATTGTCTCTCAAGGAGCTATTGTCGGTCCTGATGTGACTATAGGGAAAGGAACTGAAATAGGACCTAATGCTGTTATTTCAGGAAGAACTCAAATTGGTATAAACAATAAAGTTTTCCCAAGTGTTTTTATTGGTCTTGATCCCCAGGACCTCAAATATAAAGGGGCCCCTACTGAAGTTATTATTGGGGATAATAATACTTTTAGAGAATGTGTAACTATTAATAAAGCAACTGATGAAGGAGAAAAAACTATTATTGGCAATAATAATTTGTTGATGGCCTATACTCACATCGGCCATAATTGTGAACTCGGTAACAGGATAGTTTTATCAAATAGTGTTCAAGTTGCTGGTCATGTAAAGATTGAAGATAAAGCTATTATTGGCGGTTGTTTAGGTATTCATCAATTTGTCCATATTGGATATTTAGCAATGATTGGAGGGATGACTAGAGTAGATAGAGATGTACCTCC
>MWOX01000280.1 GCA_002026005.1 Prochlorococcus sp. HOT208_60m_808M21 | reverse complement strand
AGATTAAGTTTAGATTTGTCTTTAACTAAGATATTGGTTCCGCAACCATTATTAGTTTTTAAAGCAAATTTATTTGGTAGTTTTGAAAAATTAATATCATTTGGACTATTCCAATGATCTATTAATTTAACAACGTAATCTTTTCCGATTTTCTTTTTAATTATTTCTTTTACTCTTAATTTATCTGCTAAATGATGATATTTTGGATTCCTATCATTAAGACTGAGCCATCTTATCTTCTCATTGAAAGTCTTGGGATTCTTAAGGTTAGGTTTCTTTACATCCCAACGAATTAAACTAATATGGCAAAACTCTTCATCAGATAAGAACGGAGTTACAATTTTGAATATAATTCTTTGAAAAAATGAAAACTTATCTGAATTTACCATGGTTTGTTTTTATGAATATTTGAATTTTACTAATATAAAACTATTAATACTTTGAAGATTTTAATATCATTTTATAAAAGTAAGAACTCTTAAAAAATATCAAAAACAAGTAATTTTTAGATTTATTAATTAAATATATTTAGTTTATTTTAGATATTTTATAGCATTGCAGTACTTTGAGGATCTTGACAGAATCAAGTTAAAAGGATCAGAAATACTTCTTAAAAAGTTAACTGGAGGTTCAATATCATAATCATATTTAACTTCAACAACATTACTGGGATATTCCATTGAATTAGAAATAGTGAGATATTCGTCTTCATAATCTAAATTAGTAAATAAAATCGAATTATC
>MWOX01000279.1 GCA_002026005.1 Prochlorococcus sp. HOT208_60m_808M21 | reverse complement strand
ATAACTGATTAGTAATAAAAATCCTGATTTCTTAACTTCAATAACGAATCCTCTGAAAATATAATTTTTAGAGCCTAACCTTCTTTTATAAAAATTGAACAATACATAATTATGAAAAAGTCATTTAAGAAATTTTTACTTTTAGTATTAAGCTCTTTTTTAACTTTTATTTCCCTATTTGAGATTCTACTACCTATTTCATCTATAGCAGCTTTCGCAGGTGGATCCTCTACCAATAAAAGTGAAATCAAATCTGAAAAAGAAGGATATTTATATAGCGATACCATCCCATTAAATAATCAACCTTTTTTTGATGTCCTAGAAAGTAAATATGAAATATGGAAACATAATCCAATAGGAAATGTTGTAAGTAAATCCCCTCAAGAGTCATTAATTAACTTTTATGCATTAATGTCAATTGTTGGAGATAGAGTAGATTCAATTACAAATTCCGCTTCTAGTGATCCTGGGTTTGGTTGGAGTGAAGAAGCCCAAAACCAAATTGAAGAGACAGAACATTTATTTGAACTTGCTGTAGATTCTTTAGATGCCTCTGACTTCCCTGAAAGCGTTAGAAGTCATTTAGCCGATGAATCAGCAATAGAGATCAAGCATCTCATTGATTATGTCTTTTATAAATCAAAAAGTCCTATCAATTTAATTGATAAGAAAAAATTGAAAAATATGCCAGCTAAGTCATTAGATAAAGTATTTGTTTGGAGACTACTCAGCACTCCAATACCATTGACGAATAAAATTGGCGATGACGGAGTTGGATTCGGTTATAGATTTTCTACAGAAACTGTAA
>MWOX01000278.1 GCA_002026005.1 Prochlorococcus sp. HOT208_60m_808M21 | reverse complement strand
TGGTTCCAGGTTTAGGGACAACTTTAAAGTATTTTATTAAGAAAGGAGGGAAAATTTTTCTTGAAGCAGCAAATCCAGCTTATGAACCAATCGAGTTAAATTTAGAAGAAGTAGTTTTTCAAGGAAGGCTTTTGGCGGTATGGAGAAAAGTTTAATTTACTTGATAAATTTAGATTATAGAATTTTATGAATTAATCTTAAACCATTCTATTGTTTTTAATAAACCCTCCCTAAGTTCAATTTTGGGTTCCCAATTCAATATTTCCTTTGCTAAAGAGATAGAGGGCTTTCTTTGCTTTGGATCATCTTGAGGTAAATCTTTGTATGTAAATTCCAAATTAGGATTTATTATCTCTCTAATTATATTTCCCAATTGCTTAATGGAAAATTCATTGGGATTACCAATATTGATAGGTTTTTGATAATTACTCTCCATAAGAAGAATCATGCCTTCAATTAAATCATCTACATAACAAAAAGATCTCGTTTGTTCTCCCATACCATACAATGTAATTTTTTCATTTTTCAAAGCTTGTATTATGAAATTGCTTACTACTCTTCCATCGTCAAATCTCATATTAGGACCATAAGTATTGAAAATCCTCATAATTCTTATATCAACACCATGAACTCTGTTGTAATCTGAGCAAAGTGTCTCAGCTATTCTTTTACCTTCGTCGTAGCAACTTCTTATACCTATAGGGTTAACAGATCCATTATACAACTCAGTTTGTGGATGTTCTTCTGGGTCACCATAAATTTCACTAGTACTAGCTAACAAAAATCTTGCTCCAACTCTTTTTGCCAAGCCCAACATATTATATGTGCCCATAAAACTTGTTTTTGTTGTTTTTATAGGATTGAATTGATAATGAACTGGTGAGGCAGGACAAGCTAAATGCCAAATTCTGTCAACTTCAATTCTTAATGGCTCAGTGACATCATGTCTTATAAGCTCAAAATTAGGATGATGTATTATTGATTCGAGATTCTTTTTGGTGCCTGTAAAGAAGTTATCTATGCAAATTACCTCTTCGTCTTTATCGATTAATTTTTTTGATAAATGTGAACCTAGAAATCCACTCCCCCCAGTAACTAAATTTCTTTTCATTATTGATAAATTGATTTCTTTTGAATTAAAACTATAGTAAATTGATGTAGAGATTTATCAACAATTAATTTGTTTTAATGACTCAGTGTTGAAAATTTTTTTAATAAAAAACTCTAATATCTTAATTAAATTTACCATATCTAATTTTTAATGGAAAAGAAATTAAATAAAAATATTTGTTGTATAGGTGCCGGGTATGTAGGAGGCCCAACTATGTCTGTTATTGCATTTAATTGCCCTGATTGGCAAATTAATGTTGTTGATATCAATGCAGATAGGATAAGGTCTTGGAATAGTAAGGATTTAACAAAGTTACCAATTTTTGAACCTGGTCTAGATAAAATAGTAAAAAAATGTAGAGATGTTAACCTTTTTTTTTCAACAAAAATTGAAGAAAATATTGCAAAGGCGGATATAATTTTTTTATCTGTTAACACTCCTACCAAAAAAAGAGGTATTGGTGCTGGTTATGCAAGCGATTTAAAATGGATAGAATCTTCAGCCAGACAAATAGCAAAATTCTCAGAGGGACATACGATTGTCGTTGAAAAGAGTACTCTACCTGTAAAAACTGCTGAAACTATAAAAACTATTTTGCACTCATTTGAACAAGATGATTTTATCTCTTTAGGTAAAAAAAAGAAAACTTTTTCAATAGTATCTAATCCAGAGTTTCTTGCAGAGGGTACAGCTATTAATGATCTTCTTAATCCTGATAGAGTTTTAATTGGAGGTGAGGATGAGCATTCAATTAAATTAGTAGCTGATATTTATAAAACCTGGGTTAGTCCGAAAAAAATTATAAGCACAAATTTGTGGAGCTCAGAACTTTCAAAGTTAGTTGCTAATGCTTTTTTGGCTCAAAGACTTTCATCAATTAATTCTATTTCTGCACTCTGCGAGTTCACCGGGGCAAATATTAATGAAGTATCAGGTGCAATTGGAGCTGATACAAGAATTGGTCAAAAATTTTTGAAACCTGGGCCTGGATTTGGGGGAAGTTGTTTTAAAAAAGATATTTTAAATCTTGTCTACTTATGTAGATTTTATGGATTAAATGAAGTTGCAGATTATTGGGAACAAGTAGTCAATATTAATTTATGGCAACAAAACAGAATATCATCTCTTATTATTAAAAATCTTTTTGGAACTCTATCAAATAAGAGTTTAGCTATTTATGGCTTTGCTTTTAAGGCGAATACTAATGATACAAGAGAATCTCCAAGTATAAATATTTCGAAAAACTTATTACAAGAGGGTGCAAAATTAACTTTTTTTGATCCTAAAGTCAATGAAACTCAAATTCTTAATGAATTTAATGAATTTTTATACGAAGGTAATATCAAAGTTAAAGATACAGCCTTAGATGCAGCTAAGGGAACAGATGCAATAATTGTTTTGACCGAATGGGAAGAATTTAAATATTTGGATTGGCATAGTATTTTTAAAATTATGAGAAAGCCCGCATGGGTGTTTGATTCAAGAATTTGTCTAGATCAAAAACACTTAAAGAATATTGGATTTAAGGTTTGGACTTTAGGAACAACTGATTAATTTCAAGAGACTAAAATCAAAGGATATTTAAGATCTTTTGAATAAATTATTTATATGAAGAATTCAGGCAAAATTAATTTCAAAAGTGAAAGTAATTTATTTATTGGATATGGAATATTGAACTTTCTTATCACAAATATTTTCTTACAAATTGCATTATTAATTATGCCAACTATATTTGCGACTGTTTTAAGCCAATTTATAAATCTAATTATTGGGTTTTATATTTATGGAAAAAAAGTTTTTCAAAATGAAAAGTTTAAATAATTTAGTTTTTAAAAAATATTTAATTATAGCTTTTTTACTATGGTTATTAAACTTTGGTTTTATACAATTATTTTTTCATTATGGAGCAAATAAAAATATTACAGCAATTTTTTTGGTTCCTTTCTTAGCTGCAATTTCTTACTTATCGCAAAAATATTATGTATTTAGATAATATTTCAACCCTAATCAAGGTAAATTAAATTTACTAAAAAAATATTAAGTTTAATTTTAAACTAGAATAATAATTTTAAAGTTTTCTATTTTTAAAAATTCTAATGATGGAAATTTCTTATGAAATTATTTGAAAATCTCTTGAATTAAAAAATCACTTACATTAACTTAAAAATAAGTATTTAAAAAATCTATAAATCTTATAAATTAAAGATAAATTTCAATATGAAAACAGTTGCTATTGTTCCTTGTTATAAAAGTTCCAATAACGCCCCAGAGGTTGTAGCAGCTCTTATTAATTATGTTGATTTTGTTATTTGTGTTGATGACTGTTGCCCTGAGAGAACAGGAAAGATAATTGGTAATAAAATTAAAAGTGAAAGATTAAAAATAATTTTTCATAAAAAAAATAAAGGGGTTGGTGGTGCCACTAAAACTGGTATAAGGTTTGCTGAAAATATAGGGGCGGAAATAATTGTTAAGATCGATTCTGATGGTCAAATGGATCCAAGTTATATACCACTACTAATAGAACCAATAATTAATAGAAATTCGGATTTTTCAAAAGGTAATAGATTTAGAAATATTGATGTATTTATAAAAATGCCAAAAATAAGATTATTTGGAAATATTATTTTAAGCTTCATAACAAAACTTTCCACAGGTTATTGGGAATTATTTGATCCAACGAATGGTTTTATAGCAATTAATACGAAAATATTAAATAGAATACAGTATGAAAAAACAGATAATAGATATTTTTTTGAAACCGATCTATTGTTTAGGTGTGGGTTATATGATCTTTTAATTAGTGAGATAGAGATACCTACTATTTATAAGAATGAGAAATCAGGTTTAAATCCAATTATCGAATCTATTAGATACTTGATTAGTCATATAATAATTTTTATCAAAAGGATAATTTATCAATATTTTTTGATTGACTTTAATCCAGGAAGCCTGAGTTTTATATTTGGCAGCATTACTGGTTTTTATACTCTATTTGCAGGATTAAGAAGTATTTTCTACTATAAAAGATTAAATATTGAGAGCCCAATAGGGATAAAAATATTATTCTTAACTACTGCGATTATCTCAGTTCAGTTAATTATCAGTTTTATGTATTATGACGCAACCCAAAGACCTTTGAGAAGACAAATTAAATCTTTCTCAAAAAATAGATTTTAATTTTTTTAAAAAGAATCATAAATATATTTATATATCTCGTGATTCTCAATTTTTTCTGGAATCTTAATATTTTTACTGAAAATATCCCCTTCTGGTATGTGAGACCCAGTTCGACTTAAGTTTGAGAATAACTCATAAAATGGAATAACATTTCCATCGCTGATAATAACCGTCTCTTCTTTTATTATGTGATTCAAATCTAGTTGCATAAAAATTCTAAATTTTGAGATTCTTTCAACATAAAATAATTTCTCGCCTGTGTTTAAATGGCATTTAGAAATAATCTGATAAGCTTTATCAGCTTTTGCTTTAGTTTTAAAAATTAAATTACCATCATTAGTCATATTTTGTTCAATAATGACATCTCTAATATTTAATTTATTTAAAACATTTTTAGGATCAATTTGTCTGTAAACTTGAATTCCATCTAAACCAGATCTTTTTTGTTTAAGAGCATTTATTATAAGAATCTTTTCTTTATCATCAGTTATAGATTTCAAAAGTTTTTCGAAAATTTCATCGCAGATTTTTAATCCGTGTTCCATTTGAGGATGAACATATGGGGATTCAAGCCAAAAATGGTGCTGTAAATGAGCGATGTGATTTAAAAAAATTATTGAAAAGTCTGGATTTCTTTTTGATCTTTCTCTGCAAAAATATAAAACTAATAGATAATCTAAAAGTGTTGTTAAAGTATGAATATTAATCCCAGGGGAAAAGAAACTCTGAAATACCTTTAAAAACATTATTCTTGATAAATTTAGATTTTCTCTTCTTAAAAAAAACTTTAATGTTTTGAGAGATTTTTTTAGCAATTGATAATAATTGAGTGAAAGATAATTCTTTGCTACATATCTAGAAAGTTCTAAAAGATTATTTAATTCTTTGGGATAAGCATTTTCATGAGAAGACCATGGATCTGGGAAGAAAGATATACACCCTTCTTTATTCCCTAAGTTGGAATTCATAACTCCAGTAACGACCCAAGAAATATTTTTTCTTTTTGATAAGGTATTCCAAATCTGATTAGAAGATTTATTTGATTTAATTCCTAACCTTTTAACCCCATGTTTTGAAAGAGGAACTCCATTATGAATACCGACCCATTGCACCCAGGGATCCAAACCATGGAATTCTTTTTTTTCATTAGTATAAGTCAAGGTATGTTTAAAATTAAATATTTTTTCTAAATTTTTAAGATTAAGTTTCTTTGAAGTGTCCTTTAAAAATTCTGGACAGAATTCATTTAATTCAATTATTAACATTTTTACTTTTCTTTTTTTCATTGAATTAACTTTGAATTCAGTTATAAATATAGTTAATTTTTGAAAGATTTTAAAAATTAACTATAAAAATAAATGGATCTAATAAATTATTAAAAATTACCTATTTAAGATAAAGCATGATAAAGATATGTATAATAATTTTTTAATAAAGATTATTGGAAAAATATGACTTCATTCCTTTTAAACTTTTTAATTTGCTCAACAATTTTGTTAAAAATTAATGAGTTTAAGAATAATTATGAAGCATTTTATTCTTTAACTGCCATATCACTTTTATTATCTTTTGCAATAAATGGTTTATTAGGGATATCTTTTGTTTGTTTGGAAATTACTTATATACCTTTATTTATATTTTTATCTATAGTTTTATCTTTATTAATGCTCAATATTTCTTTAAGAAATAATTTTATTTTTTTTATAAAATTATTTAAACAAGAATTTATCGAAATCTTTAATATCTATAAAAAAAATAATTTCATAAAAATAGTTTTAGTTTTCCTTTTATTGCTTTTACTTGTCTCATTTGGTCCCATAAATCATTCCGATGCCGTTAATGCTTATGTTGGATATCCCTATAAATTTTGGATTAAAAATCAACATTTTGTTGACGGTAATCTAAATCAAGGTCTTCTTGGCGTTGGAGATTTTTCAAATATTTTTTATTTTCAGGATAAAACTATGTGGCTAATTAGATTTACTGAGTTCATTCCACTAATACTAGTATCTTCCTTGATTGTGAAAAGAAGAACTAACAAAATAATAATTTTAGTGATTTTGTCATCGCCAGTTTTAATTCAATGGATGAGTATAGGAAAAAATAGCTTCTTTTGTGATACGTGCGTTGTTGTAATTTTTTTAGTTTGGGAAAAATTCAAATCTAAAAGAGATTTATTATTTTTAATAAGTGCTGTATTAATATCAATTTCATTCAAACTTAGTGCATTATTAATTTGCATACCAATTTTTATATATTTAATTATTTTTTATAAGAATGAGATATTAAAACTGAATTTTTTAAAAATCTCTAATTTTTTATTTACTTTACCTTTTGTTATTTCATTAATCTGCTTAATAACAATTTTTGTTTATAGGTTCTATTTATTTGAAAATCCTTTTTTCCCTTTATTTTCATCAATTTTTAATTCTAATGATCAACAATTATTAGACTGGGAAAAAACTCTAAGAGAATGGGAAAGATCATCTTTTTTTCAATTATGGATATTTCTCCCACAGAGCATAAATAAAATCTCTTTTGTACTTGGTCCAGCAAACTTAATTCTTTTCATTGGAACTATTCTATTTATAGTTAAGGAACAAAAAGCAAAAATTAAAAAAAATACGATAATAGGGATTTCTCAATTTGTTTTACTTCTTTTGTTCGGGCAAGGAAGAGCCGATTATTATGTATCTCCTATTCTTTTAACTTATGTAGGTATTAGTGATATTGGAATAAATTTAACTAGAAATATAGCAATTAAAAAACTTCTAAGTTTTGCCCTAATAATACAATTATGTATGTTTTTGGCGTCCTCTTTATATTTAATATATACAAACGCAATTGTCATGGCTAATTATCAAAAAGGCATGGATAAAGTAGCTTGGAATTTTTATAATTCAAGAATAATTACAGAAAAGGCAATTAATCCAGTATTTAGTGAGAGTACTGGCATGAGTCATTTATTTTTTAGAGATGATTTTATATCAAATAATGCCTTTCAAAGATGTTTTTATTACAATAATGATAATTCGATTAAAAATAAATATTTATACTGTGTTAAAGAATTAGGAATAAAAACAATTATTGTCGACAAAAATAAACTTAAGGATGATATCAATTTCTATTGCGATCCTCAGAAATTAATCAGAGTATCTAGAAATATATTTTTAACAAGAAAAAAAGAAGTTGATTTTTGTTTCCCAAAATAAATTCTTTTGAAAAATATTATAATATTATTGATCTACAAGAAAGTTATCATTATAATTTTGAATATATTTTGAATAAACAGATAATTTGAGGAGATCTTAAATCCAAACTGGATCATATTAATTCTTTATACATTCATTTCAAAAAAATATAAAAACTAAACTTAATAGATTATCTATATTCAAGGTTTATGATTCAAATAACCAAA
>MWOX01000277.1 GCA_002026005.1 Prochlorococcus sp. HOT208_60m_808M21 | reverse complement strand
CAGGTTCTTGATGATGGAATCATTACTGATGGTCAAGGTCGTACAATCAATTTCAAAAATTCAATCATTGTTCTCACAAGTAATTTAGGAAGTCAATCAATAAATGATTTATCAGTTAGAAAAGAAGATACAAATGCAATTAAAAAAGTTGTAGATAATGAAATTAAAAGATTTTTCAAGCCTGAGTTTTTAAATCGACTTGATGAAATAGTTATTTTTAATAATTTAGAATTAAATGACATAAAAGAAATTGCAAAAATACAGCTTCAATATTTAGAAAAAAGACTTAACAAAAAAAACTTAAAATTCAAAATTACTGATGAAGCAATTAACCAACTTGTCGAAAATAGTTTCGATCATGCCTATGGTGCAAGGCCTTTAAAAAGAATTATTCAAAAACAAATTGAGACAAAAATTTCAAATAATTTATTAAATAATCATTACCTTAATAAAGACGAGATTAATATTTATCTGGTTAATGGAGAGATAAATGTTGATTAAATATCTAATTAAAGAATCCTATATGACTTTAAAATTAACAACTTTAATCTAAGATTTGAACCAATCAGGAATTTCCTCATAACTTGCTTTATTCGATTTATTTTCTTTTGATTCTGTTTTCCAACAACATGTTCTGCCCTTATCCTTATCCTGTAAGTATTCATTAGCCCATCTCCAAATTAATTTAGAGGAGAACTCCATTCCCACATTATCCATAATTCTCAGATCTAAAGCATCTAAGTCATGTAATTTTTTCCAATAATTCAGCAAAGGGTCATCTTTATTTATTAGAAAAGTATGGTCAAATTGCTTCTTTAATCTATTTTCTAGGGGCTTTAGACTTGAAAAATCGACAACAAAACCATTTAGGTCTAATTTTTTTGCAGTGAACCAAAAGGTGAATGATCTTGAATATCCATGCACAAATCTGCAGTGGCCTTCATGGCGCCATTGCCTATGTGAACAGGGGAAATCCTCGTAACTTTTGCTGCATGAAAATTTCAGAGAATGAATATACGTCAATTAACTGTTAGGATAATTTTTAATAAAACACATTGAGTAGGATTTAACATAACGAACATAATGACTTATTCAACTAATTTTTCGATAGAGGATCTACGCTTTGATAATTATGGATTAATCCCTGCAATAGCACAAGATTGGCTTGACGGATCAATTCTTATGCTTGCTTGGATGAACAAAGAATCTTTGACAATGACACTTGAAACCAAAAACGTTCATTATTGGAGTAGATCAAGATCCGAAATTTGGAGAAAAGGAGCTACAAGTGGAAGTACCCAAATACTCAAGGAGATAAGATTCGACTGCGATAATGATGCACTAATCCTTTTGATTGAACAAAATGGTTCAGGAGCATGTCACACTGGGGAAAAAAGTTGTTTTTTCAACGAAATCAAAATTAATCAAAGTGACAAAAAAGAAAAAAAAACAACTCCCTTCTCAAATATTTGCTCTGAATTATTCAATACAATTAAAGAAAGATCAATAAATCCATCAGAAAAAAGTTACACAAATCATTTATTAACAAAAGGTAGTAATACTATTTTGAAAAAAATTGGAGAGGAATCTGCAGAGTTTATAATGGCTTGCAAAGATAATGATGAAAATTCAATCTCAAATGAAGCTGCTGATTTAATTTATCATCTGCAAGTAGCTCTTATGCATAAAGGGGTTGAGTGGAGAGATGTACTTGCTGTTCTAAAATCAAGAAGAAAAAATTAAGTAATTTTAATTTATAGTTTTTATTTTTAACCTAAAAATTTTAAAAAATAACGTTAATTAATTATTAATTAATTATTAATTAATTATTACATGTATGGCTTATTACTGAATTGAATATAAGTTAAATATATCAACAATGAGGTAAATCGTGAGTTCATTAAGCGATTTTCTTGGTGAAATAGGTCGTCATCAACTTTTGACTCCCGAAAGAGAACTCACAATGGGCAGAAAGGTCCAAGAAATGGTTGTACTTGTTAATAGATGTCAAGAGGCAGGAGGGAAAGGCCCCGCTTGTGAATATTCCGAAGCTGAGAGAAAAAAGATAAAAATTGGTGAAAAAGCTAAAAACGAGATGATAACAGCCAACCTAAGACTAGTTGTCAACCTCGCCAAGAGATACCAAGGGAAAGGATTAGAATTACTGGACTTAATTCAGGAGGGTACATTAGGTCTTACAAGGGCCGTAGAAAAATATGATCCGTCTAGAGGACATAGATTTTCCACCTATGCTTATTGGTGGATTAGGCAAGGTTTAAATAGAGCATTGTCAACTCAAAGTAGAACGATAAGGATCCCTGTTAACATTAATGAAAAACTTACAAAACTAAGATCAGCAAAATCAAAGCTTATGCAACTTAAGGGTATTCCACCTACTAGTGGTGAGCTAGCTGAAGAAATGAAAATAACTAAAGAGGAAATTGACGAACTCCTTTCTTGTGAATTGAGAAGCATCACTGTTAGTCTCCAAGGTACTGTTAAATCAAAATCAGATCCTTCCGAGTTAGTTGATATTCTTCCAAGTGATCAAACTCCCCCAATGGAATTAGCCGAATTAGCCGAAAGGACAGCCTCAGCTTGGAAGTTATTAGATAAAGCAAATTTAACTGAGAAAGAAAGAAAGATAGTAAGCTTAAGATTTGGTTTAGACGGCTCAAATGAATGGAGAACTTTAGCTGAAGTTGCAAGACATATGAGTTGTAGCAGGGAATATTGCCGACAAGTTGTTCAACGTGCTTTAAGAAAACTTAGAAAAGCAGGAATACAGAATGGATTAGTTGATAGTATTAGCTAAAAATTCCACTAAAAATATTTAAATTTCATTTATAAGGATGAAAGAGCATTACAAAACTCAAGAAAAAATCTATGATGCTGAAGTTTTAGAAAGTTCAACATTTGATGAAAATATCATTATCAAGATTCTTATTAAAGCGGGAAGAACAATTGCCAAGCCTGCCTTAGAAGTTATGGAGATGGCATTAGATCCTTATACTCCTGCACAAGTGAGAGTTTCATTAATGGCTGCTCTAGCATATTTGATTATGCCATTTGATCTTTTCCCTGACTTTATGCCTTTAGTTGGTTTTAGTGATGATTTTGTAGCCCTCACGGCAGTACTCAGTATATGGAGCAAATACATGACTCCTTCAATAAGAGCAAGAGCAGAGAATAAGCTTAATAAGTTATTTCCTTTTTATTGAATGAGTAAATTATCTATACAGGAAGAAAAAGAACTCGTCTCTTTCATTAAAGATTGGTTAAAAACGCATGGATTTACCCAAAAAGACTTAGCAAATGAATTAAATATTAAATCGAGTAGAACCTCCGAGATTATTCTCAAAATTAAAGAATTATATAAAAAAGGCGGCATGTTCAATATTGCAAAAAATCTTATAATGATTGAGCAAAAATGGTTAAACAGTATCAAGAACGATTATCTAGAAACAAAACAAACACCACCATATAATCAATTAGATATCGACTCATTAGTAAACCAGATAAATCAAGATACTAGTAAATAAATATTATTTAAAATAATATATTTTTAATTAAAAATGATATAACCTCTTAAAACTAACGTTTAAAGAAATATCGTTTTAACTCCTAAATAAGATAAATAATTGAATTATTAAAGCAAAAATATTATGTATTTTTAAGTTAAATTAATTCTTTTAATAAATAGTTAATAATTACTAAATTTATTCGTAAATCATATTTAAAATGCTTGAATCCAGGGATAAATATCATAATTAATCCATATACCTTTTTCCCAATATATATCCTCCTCAATAAGATCTTTCAACTCGTTTATATCATTAGCATTAAAAATTCCAAACAAATATTTGGTACATTTTGTTGGCCCTAATGTAACTAAAATATCGCTATCTTTTAAGTTTTTAAGTCTCTTAAGATGTTGTTCTCGAAATGGTTCCCTTTTAATAATTGCATCTTCACAGTACCTCCCAAAAACTACAAACTTTTCCATTTTTAAATATCAATAATAGAATGCATAGATACTTAATAATTGCATATATTACACGCAGATTGCTATGTTATTTATTACAACTTTCTTTTAATTAATTATGCTAACTGGTAGCGATCTCCTTGCAAAAGTTAAAGAACTTGGTGATGTTAGCAAATCTGACCTAGTTCGCGCATGTGGATATGTTTCCACTAAGAAAAACGGAGGTGAGCGCTTAAACTTTACCGCATTTTATGAAGCACTTTTAGAAGCAAAAGGGGTTAATCTTGGTGATTCTGGAGTTGCAGGTATTGGAAAAGGTGGAAGAAAACTTAGTTATATTGCTACAGTTCAAGGCAATGGGAATCTTCTGATTGGAAAAGCATATACAGCACTTCTTGATTTAAAAGCAGGTGATGAATTCGAAATAAAGCTCGGTAAAAAACAAATCAGATTATTACCTACGGAATAATCTTAAAGACAACAAAAATAAATTGGTCATAACATTTTTAATTAATTTTCTAAAAATAATTCTTTTAATTAATAAATTATCTTTGTATTTATTTTTTTTGATCAGCAGCTAAACGCATTTCTTTACAAAACTCACCAACATGATCGACAACATCTTTTTCACTTGAGCTCGAGATTCGTTTTACAAATGCACTCCCAATAATTACTCCATCTGCTCCCCACTCACGAACTTTATTAACATGTTCTGGAGTTGATATTCCAAAACCAACAGCAATTGGATTGCTATTTACATCTTTTAATTTAGCAATAAGATTTTCTACTCTATTTTCCATTTTGTTTCTCTCACCAGTGACACCTGTAACACTTACTAAATAAGTAAAGCCTTTTGTATGATTTGATATTTGTTTCATTCTTTCAAAAGGAGTAGTTGGCGCTACCAATAAAATTAAGTCCATAGAATGGTTACTAACTATTTTAGAAAATTTATAAGCTTCCTCTAAAGGGAGGTCAGGAACTATTAGTCCAGAAACTCCAGCATCAGATGCCATCTCACAAAACCTTTCAAAGCCAAAACATAATAATGGATTCAAGTAAGAAAAAAGGATGATGGGAATATTTAATTTAACTTTTAAAGACTCTAAAAGTTTAATTACTTTTTTTAAGCTAGTACCTGACTTTAAGGCGCGAGAGGCCGCCAATTGAATAACAGGACCATCTGCAAGTGGGTCACTATATGGGATACCTAATTCAATAAGGTCAGCTCCATTTGCTTGTAACTTTAATAATATCTCAGACGTTATTTCAATATTGGGATCCCCAGCCATTATAAAAGGCATTAAAGCAAATTTTTTTTTATTTTTTAACTCACAAAACATCTCATCTACCTTAGATAAAGATTCATTTTTAGAAATTTGCATTTTGTTATCTCTCATAATTTTTAGATA
>MWOX01000276.1 GCA_002026005.1 Prochlorococcus sp. HOT208_60m_808M21 | reverse complement strand
GAACGTAACCAATATTATTTAAATTTGAATCAAAAACAATCTCAGAAAGTATCTTACCAGCATTTTCTATGCTTTCAGAAATTCCTAAAATATTTTTTGCAGCTTTAGAAAAAATTAAATATCCAAAAAGGTTAAAACGTTTACTATATCTAAAAAAACCTGAATCATCATTTGGTATTACTAGACCGGGAGCCCAAGTGATTACAGAAATTTTACTAGAGGATATTTTTAATTTTTTTGCAAGTTCTTTTGCAAACAAAATATTACATAACTTACTATTTTTATAAGATTCATCAGCATTGAAATTTAAAAATTTACCCATAACTTTTTTTCTAAAATCAACTAGATTATTAAGCCCTGCTTTCCTTCCTATATTTCCACCTGAGCTATTGGGATCGTGTACATCTGATGATGTAATAACGATTCTAGATTCTTCTTTATCTCTAACTAAATCTTTTAAAATGTTCACTAAGTAAAAATGAGCAAGATGATTAACTGCAAAAGTTAGCTCTATGCCTTGTTTTGATACTTTAGGGTAAAAAGAACCCGTATATTGCAATCCTGCATTTAAAACAATAACATCTAATAAAATCTTTTTACTAATAAAGTAATCCTTAATTTTTTTAATATTCTCTAGATTTGAAAGATCACAATTTTCAATAATATTTAAATATTTATTGAGGTAATTTTTATCAAAATATTCCTCAATTATTTTGAGAAATTCTTTCTTTCTTAATTCAGTTTTTATTACAAGGTATAAATTATTCTTCGTCTTTAGTAAATTAATTATGGCAAAAAGCCCTATTCCTGAATTACCTCCAGTAATTAAAATATTTTTATTTTTAATCATTTAACTTGCTATATATTTTTTATGATAAAAAAAATTTTAAGTATTTTTTATTTTGCAATCTTATAAATTATTGTTAAAACACTGAAAACTTAATCACTAGTAATTGAGTAATTTGATTATTATTAATCTACTCTCATTACAAGTATTGGATGAAATATATAATCCTTAGCGCAGAAGTAATAATTTATTCCATAAATTTCTTTAATCATAAGATTTATATTTAATGTCAAAAGAAAATTTGCCAGATGTTCTTGTTTTGGGTGCAGGGCCTGCAGGTATGGCAATTGCCTCAGCTTTAGGGAAGGAAAAATTAGATGTTGAAGTGCTTTCTCCAAATGGACCAGATGAACCTTGGCCAAACACATATGGCATTTGGGGGAAAGAAGTTGATCAACTCGGGCTTCAGGATTTACTTGAATATAGATGGAAGAATACTGTAAGTTTTTTTGGGCATGGCGCTTTGGAAGAGCAAGACGATGAGAATAAAGCCACGGAACATTCACTAGATTATGGACTATTTGATAAGAAGAAACTCCACAATTATTGGTTTAATGAATGTAATAAATCTCTTATTAAATGGCATCAAGGCTTTGCGAATAAAATACATTTTGAAAAATACAAAAGTACAGTAACTACAAAAGATGGCAAGACTTACTCTGCAAGATTAGTAGTAGATGCAACAGGATATGATCCTGTTTTTCTTAAATTAAAATCGTTTGGTCCCTTAGCAGTCCAAACTTGTTATGGGATAGTAGGTAATTTTAGTAAACCTCCACTTAAGAAAGGGCAGTTTGTATTAATGGACTATAGAAATGATCATCTCAACGATGAGCAAAAAAAAGAACCGCCCACTTTTCTTTATGCCATGGATATGGGCGATGGGAAATATTTTCTTGAAGAGACGTCTCTTGGTTTAGTAAATCCTCTAACAATGGAAAATTTAAAAGAGAGATTAGAGAAGAGGCTTTCTTATCGAAATATATCAATCACAAGCATGCAACATGAAGAGCTTGGCTTATTTCTCCCTATGAATATGCCAATCCCAGATTTCAAACAACAAATACTTGGATATGGTGGTGCTGCTTCAATGGTACATCCTGCATCTGGATATTTAATTGGTAATGTTTTAAGAAGAGCTCCACTTGTCGCCAAGGCAGTCTCAGAAGCAATTAAACACAAAAATCTAAGTACCTATCATATTGCTAGAAAAGGTTGGGAAACCTTATGGTCAAAAGAATTAATTAGGAAGAAATCACTTTACCAATTTGGATTAGAAAAACTCATGAGATTTGACGAGAAGCTATTGAGAGAATTTTTTGGTAGTTTTTTCCAACTACCTAAAAATCAATGGTATGGTTTTCTAACTGATACTCTTTCCTTAAAAGAGATTGTATATGCGATGTGTGTAATGTTTTTAAAGGCGCCTTGGAGTGTAAAGAAAGGTCTTATGATTATGCATGGTAGAGAATTTAAAATGTTACTAAGAATAATATTTCCAAACATATAGTTTAAAAATGAGAACCATACTAATAAGTGGAGCCAGTAGAGGTATTGGACTAAATATTGCTCATAAAGAATTAAAAGAAGGCAATAGAATTAGTGTTGGTATAAGAGATTTAGAATCATTAAAAGGAAGCGCTATTGATCCAAATAAATGGCCAAAAGGGAAAATTATAATAAACCACTATGATGCATTAAAAAAAATTACAGCCGAAAATTGGATAAAGAATACGGTAGATGAATTTGGAGGATTTGATTCAGTAATAAATTGTTCTGGAGTATTATCGAAAGTTCCTTTCTTATACAAGGATGGTGATGAAGAAGATATTTTAAATACATTAAATATCAATTTTTTGGCAATTTGGAATTTATGCAGGCTTTCTTGGGATCATTTATGTACCTCAGGCAGAGGCAGAATTATTGTTTTAGTTTCAATGAGTGGGAAAAGGTCTAAAGGTGATTTAGCCGCTTATTCTTCCTCAAAGTTTGCTTTAATGGGATTATGTCAAACGATGAAAAATAAAGGTTGGGATAAAAATATAAGGGTTTCAGCAATTTGTCCAAGCTGGGTTAATACAAAAATGGCCCAAAATATCTCTTCCCTAGATAAATCAAGCATGACACAACCTGAAGATATTGCTGAAATATCCTCAACTATTCTGAAGTTACCTACCCAATCAGTTCCATTTGAAATTGCCTTAAATTGTAATTATGAAATTTAACCTAAATTGAAAATCAAGTAAGATATTGAAAGCATTGCAATTGCAATAAATAAACCTTTTATTCGATTTGTTAACAATGAAAAAAGAGATAAATCTTCAGAAAAGTATCCGCCAAAACTACCTGTTATAAATAATATAACCATTGGTAGAGATGCTATTCCAAAAGAATAAGATATAGATTTTACAAATCCAAAATTTA
>MWOX01000029.1 GCA_002026005.1 Prochlorococcus sp. HOT208_60m_808M21 | reverse complement strand
TGGTGCAAATATAACCTTCTCTGGGGATATTAATTTGGGTCGAAATATTAAAAAGTTCTTTATTTGAAATATCTTCCTGATCATTATCTCTAATGGTAATGGTTGCTTGTTTATTAATAATTTGAGCTGGAACAATATCTTCTAGAGATGGATCTAATGAGACAAAGAATGTTTCATTAAATTCCTCAACATTGTCCTCCAATGTTTCAATTGAAACCGTTTTAAATAATTCTCCTGGTGAAAATGAGACGTTTTGATTAATAGATTTATAATCGGATCCAGCTAAAGCAGAAATATCAAATGAAGTTACTTTAATATTTTGTGAAGTAGAAGTATTACCAGATCTGGTAATAGTTAAAGTTCCAGTTTCTCCTTCAAAAACACTTATATCTTCAACATAAAAATCTGCCGTTATTACTCCTTGCATATCGTCATCATCATCATTAATTGTTATTAAAGCTTCACCATCTGAAATCTGGGCTGGTATCTCATCTGTTTTTGAAGCAGTAATAACTAAAGAAAATGTTTCAGTCGACTCATATTCAGAATCTTCTATAGTTCTGAAAAATATTTTTTTTGAAGTTTCTCCGCTACTAAAAGATATTGATTCATTGATTAAGTTATAGTCCAATCCATCAATCGCTGTTCCATCAGCTGATATTAAATTCAAATTTTGAGTTGTAAGAATATTACCTAACCTATTTATTGTTATGAAACCTCTATCTCCTTCCTC
>MWOX01000275.1 GCA_002026005.1 Prochlorococcus sp. HOT208_60m_808M21 | reverse complement strand
CTTTGGGAATCATTAAAATAAGCTGGAACTGTAATTACAGCCTGTGTAACTTTGTCACCAAGATATTTACCTGCATCATCTGCTAGCTTTCTTAAAACTTGAGAACTAACCTCTTCAGGAGAAAACTGTTTATCCAAAATTGGGCATTTTAATTTAACACTAGAACCAGATTTTTCTACAGAATAACTAACTTCTTTAGATTCTTCGTTAACTTCATCAACTCTTCTACCAACAAAACGTTTTGCAGAATAAAAAGTATTTTCAGGGTTCATTACAGCTTGTCTTTTTGCTATTTGTCCAACAAGCTGATCTTGATTTTTTGTATATGCAACAACTGATGGAGTAGTTCTGAAACCCTCAGCATTTGCTATTACAGTAGGCTTACCACCTTCCATTACTGCGACACAACTATTAGTTGTTCCTAAATCAATTCCTACTACCTTACCCATGGGTAAATTCTTTATATTTGCTATTCTCCATAATCGGTCATTGTCGTCATTATTGTTACTCAAAGACGGGGTGTGGTTCCCGAACAGACCATTACTTTTAGGGTTAAAATTCTAAATATGATTTCAAGTAAGACATCTTTCATCGCATTAATTGGCAATCCAGTAAGCCATTCTTTGTCTCCAATTATCCAAAATGCTGCCCTTCAATATTTAGGCTTGGATTTAATTTATATTGCTGTACCCTGTAAAGATGAAGATCTAGAATTAGTTCTTAATTCTTTTAAAAGGATTAATTGCAAGGGTTTAAACATTACAATTCCACACAAAGAAAAAATATTTAACCTTTGTAGTGAAATCTCCCCTATTGCTAACAAACTTAAAGCAATTAATACCCTCAAATTAAATTCTGAAAATGAATGGAGCGCAACTAATACGGATGTAGAGGGATTTATTTATCCATTAAAAAATTTAAAATTAGCAAAGAAAAAATCAATAGTTCTTGGCTCCGGGGGTGCAGCAAGATCTGTCATTCAAGGTTTAATAAATTTAAATCTTTCAACAATTTCAGTAATATCACGTAACAAATCATCACTAGATGAATTAAGAAAAAACTTTGAAAATCAAATTGAACTTCAGAGCTTCTTAAATAACGATAATAAAGCTCAAAATTTAATTGAAGAAGCAGATTTAGTTGTAAATACAACACCAGTAGGAATGAAAACAGCTAAAAATGAAATGAATTTATTGCCATATGGAGATCATTTTTGGAGATCTCTTAACTCAAAAACTATTGTTTATGATTTGATATATAATCCTACTCCGACTCATCTATTAAAATTTAGCGCCAATAAAGGATGCATGACTATAGATGGTTTGCAAATGCTTGTTGCCCAAGGAATAAAATCATTATCATTTTGGACAGATGGTTTAGAAGTACCTTTTCATGTAATGAATGACGCACTCAAAAATCATCTTTAAAATAATGCTAATTTTCAAGGAACTGCACATCATGATGTATCGTTAAAGATGAACAGACGCTCATGACATCATTTATATGAGCCAAAGACCTTGTCTGAAACTATGAACGATCAACAATCTTATTACGAAACCATGTATATCCTCCGCCCAGATATTGCGGAAGATGAAGTAACTAACCACATTGATAAATACAATAAGCTTTTAGAAGAATTTGGTGGTAACATCCTCGATAGTCAAATGAGGGGTAAAAGAAGATTAGCCTATCAAATAGCAAAACATAGAGAAGGTATTTACGTCCAACTAAGTCATCAAGGAGATGGACAACATATTTTCAAAATCGAAAAAGCAATGAGACTAAGTGAAGATGTTATTAGATACATGACCGTTAAACAAGAAGGTCCCTTGCCAACTCCAAGACCTTCTACGAAGAGTTCAACTAAAGCTGATGATAAAGAAAATCTAGAAACTAAAGTTGAATCTAAGGAAGAACAACCAGTAGTAAGCGCAAATACTTCAACTTCGGGAAAAGATGATACTGAAACTAAAGAAAATGCAGAATCTTAAATGTTAATCTTTTGTTTTTGAATTTAATTCAGCCCATATTTTATTTGACATACCCCACATATAAATAAAACCCTCTGCTAAAGAATGATTGAAAACATCGTCTTTGCTATAAGTTGCCAAATCTTCTCTGTAAAGTGAATTATTTTCCGACATTCTACCGATTACTATTGCGTTCCCCTTATGAAGTCTAATCTTTACTCTTCCATTAACTGCAGTTTGAGTCGACGAAATAAATGAATCTAAACTATCTTTAAGAGGTCCAAACCAAAAACCTTGATAAACAAGTTGACCCCATTTTTTTTCAACTGTTCCTTTAAAGTCAACAACGTCTGGATTTAATGTAATGCTTTCTAATTCTTTGTGAGCTTTGATTAAAAGCAAGAGGCCTGGTGTTTCATAAATCTCTCTACTTTTAATTCCTACTACTCGATCTTCAATCATATCAATTCTTCCAAAACCATGCTCACCTGCGAGAACATTAGCTTTTTTAATAATCTCTACGGGAGTTAGAGATTCATCATTAATTCCTATAGGCAACCCATTTTTGAAAATAATTTCTACTTCTTGAGGAGAATCAGGTGAATTATCAACTGATGATGTCATCGAAAATATATCCTCAGGTGCTTCTTGCATTGGGTCTTCTAATATACCTGCTTCAATACTCCTACCAAGTAAGTTAACGTCTATAGAATATGGTGATTTTTTTGATACTGGCGCAGGTATACCAAATTTTTCTCCATACACTATTGCCTCTTCTCTACTCATATTCCACTCCCTAGCAGGAGTAATTATTTTTAAATCAGGACCTAAAGCGTTAATTGCTAAATCGAACCGAACTTGATCATTACCTTTACCAGTGCACCCATGAGCTACTGCATCGGCATTAATCTCTCTAGCAATATTTACGAGATTTTCAGCAATCAAAGGCCTAGCAAGAGCAGTAGATAAAGGATATTTGTCTAAATACAATGCGTTTGCTCTAATTGCTGGAAAAGCGTATCTCTCAACAAAACTATTAACTAAATTGCCAACGATTGATTTAGATGCACCAGAGTTTAAAGCTTTCTGCCTAATAAGTTCTAAATCCTCGCCTTGTCCAAGATCTGCTACAAAAGTAACTACTTCTGAAATTCCATATTCATTCTTTAAATATGGAATACAAACGCTCGTATCTACGCCACCAGAATAAGCTAGTACAACTTTTTTTACCTGCTGCATCTAAATTTGCTCCATAAATTTAAATTTTTTGACGTAATTAAGAATTTGAATACTTATTAAAGACTAATATTATTGTAACTAAAAGAGCTGGACCAAAAACTAGTAATAAGATAAGAAAGTTATTAATTATTAAAAAATTGGGATTCAAATATCCAATAATTTTTAATAATCCAGACAGCAACAATGAAATTAGCCAAATAAAAAAGTATTTTAAATTTCCTTTATCAAACAAAGTTTTTAAGTGTGCATCATTATGTATTATCTTATATATAGAACAAAACAATTAATGGATTCAAATAAATTAAAACTTAGATTGGATGATATCTCTGAAGTTAATCCTGCTTTAACTTGCTATCACAGAGATGATCCAGCTCCTGTGTTGCCACTAAGAGAGGAACCCGATCTGCTATCTTGGCTCGAAAATACTGGTAGACTCGTTGCAGAAAAAGATGGAGATTCACAAGAGATTAGTACAATAGAAGAAGAAGAACTTTCAGCACTTATGGGAGAAAAGGAAGATTATAAAACTGAAGAGGATCCTTCATTAGAAGATGATTGGGAAGATTAAAAAGTTTAACTTTGAATCTTTATTTATATTAAATACTTTTGCTTTAATAGTTACCTCCTATTTTTTTAATAATTTTATTTTTACAGGAGTTTACATATTATTTTTCTTTATTTCTATTTTTACAACTAAAAATGGTCTAAAGATTATCAAAAAATTTAATTTACTTCAAAATATCAGGAATGAAGGCCCAGCAAATCACTTTAAAAAAAGTGATACTCCAACAATGGGTGGGATCTTTATGATAATCCCTTTTTTAATTTTGCTTTTGATAATAACTATCAGCTTAGGTTCTCTAAAATTATTTCTTTTATTACTAACTATTTTTGGTTTCTTTATTACAGGATTTTTAGATGATTTTTTAAGTATTAAAAGAAAAGAGAACACAGGTTTAAAAACAAAAGAGAAATTTTTCTTACAAAGTGTCATCTCAATAATTTTTATATTATTAGCCTATGAAAAAAATTTCATCAGTCCATTAATAACAGTTTCTGACTCCTGGGGAATAAATATGAATATTTTCATATTGCCAGTTTCTTTTTTAGTGCTTGTGGGCATAAGTAATTCAGTAAATTTGACTGATGGACTAGATGGATTAGCAGCTGGATGCAGTGGGATTGTCTTTTATGGATTAGGAACAGAGATATTACTGAAAGAACAGCAAGAACTTTTTGTTTTTAGCATCTTATGTTTTTCGATGTCCGGCATATGTTTAGGATTTCTCAAATATAATAATTATCCTGCAAAAATATTTATGGGTGACACAGGATCTCTAAGTATTGGAGCAATTTTGGGTTCTATAGCGTTATTAACCAATAGCGTTTTTACCTTATCTATTTTCTCAGGAATATTTATTATTGAATCGTTATCAGTAATTTTTCAAGTAGGATTTTTTAAAATTACAAAAAAATTATTTCATAGAGGTAAACGCATATTCTTAATGGCTCCACTACACCACCACTTTGAACTTAAAGGAGTGAAGGAACAAAAAATAGTTGAAAATTTTTGGAAAATCAACATTTTACTTGTAATTTTAGGTATAGTTTTAAAAATCAACCTTTGAAGAATTTGTTATGAATTTTTTTACATGGAAAGATAATGGATTAACAAGTGACTGCTCAAGTCTTGATGCAATGGCATCAAGATTTGAAGAAACTGCTAACTTAATGAAAAAACTTTCTAAGAAGGGCTTTAAACTAAAGAAAACTCAAAATAATCAACTAATTCTTCACCCTGATCCCGAGGTTTTTGATCAATGGGGTTTTATAAGTGAAGAAGTCCCTTTTAAACAACTTTGTTTAATGTCTGATGAAGAATAACTATTTGAATTTGAAAATTCTTCATTAAGTACTGATAAATAATTGCGTACATGAGTATTCCAACTAAAGTGCCTGTTAACACCCTCAATTCCATTTCTGCTCCATATTTTCCACTGATTATTATTTGATATTCCTTTTTCAAGCATAACTTTCAACTCATTAATATCAGTAACATCTACTAGAAGTCCATTTTCGCATTTTGAACGAATTTCCTTTGGCCCTCCATCATTTGTTGATATTATTGGCAATCCACATGAAGAAGCTTCAAGAAGAGTTAAACCAAAAGGCTCTGTTAAAGCTGGATTTACAAATACACCACCTCTGCTAGCAGCCCACCTATATAAAGCAGGAATCTGGCTTGGAAGGTGTTTTTTTGGATAAGCTACCTTTCCATATAAATTATATTTATCAATTGTTTCAAAAATATTATTGAAAACATCTTTTTGTTGAGGGTCAAGTTTTGAAGTATTCTCTCTACAACCTAATATCAGAATTAAATTAGTTTTTCTTTTTAATTTTTCAGATCTTCCATATGCTTCAATCAAAGATGGAATATTTTTTCTTCGTACAGCTCTAGAAATAGTTAAAAATGGAGGTTTAGTAGAATCCTTTAGAAAAGGTTTCATCATGTTATCAATTTCGGCTGTCTCGCTTGTGGAGTAAATATGGTGAAATTTATTATGATCAACACCAGGAGGAATAACTTTAGCTTTGTGAGGTGAAAAAGAAGAATATTGGGAATATTGATACACTGATTCTTGTTTAGTGCTTGTAACAACAATATCTGCAGACTTCAATGCTTTTTCTTCTGCTTCAATTCTTTTGCTTATAGAATAAAGTTTTTCTATTTGATTATTTTTTAAACCAGTATCAAGCAATTTCCTTTTTTTCTCTCTTCCTAAAGAATGACCAGTAAAAATAAGAGGAACGTTTAAGGATTTACTTAGTTTAACTCCTACATATCCAGCATCTGCATAATGTGCATGAATGAAATTAGGCTTTTTGTTTTTTTTATAGTAAGAAATTAGTCTTTCAGTTAAATGATCTAAATAAGGCCAAAGCAATTCCTTTCTTAAATATTTATTAGGTCCAAATTTGAATCTTAAAATTCTCACTCCAGGTTCTACAAATTCTTCTTCTTGAGAATATTCATCATCTACTTTAGGATCGTTTATTAAACGAGTAACTAAATCTACTTGATCAACTTCTGAAATATTAGCCAAGCTTTTAATTAACTCTAAAACGTATTGTGTTTGCCCTCCTGTATCTGCATCCCTGCCTAACTCAAGATTTTTAGAACGTATAAGACCATGTAAATGTAAATGTAAAAATTTCAACCTCATTCAGGAAAACCTCCGATCAACGGCCTTTAATACAAATAAGCTGAATTTTCTAATGAAATATTAAGAAAGCATTATGATTTGAAATTTTTTTATATGAAAGTTTTCAAAAAAGCAGTTATGGAGGTGTTTTATACCCCTTTAAAAAAGTATTTCGTATTGCTGAAATAATTAAAATAAAAAGAAATACAACAAGGCTTTTCTTATTTCAGAACCTTTTTAAGATATTTTGCTGTATGACTTGTAGGATTTTTAGCTACATCCTCGGGAATACCTTCTGCAATGATTTCTCCTCCTTTATCCCCTCCATCAGGTCCTAAATCGATAATCCAATCTGAACATCTAATAACATCTAAATTATGTTCAATAACAATTACTGAATTGCCTTTATCTACCAAACGTTGTATTACATCCATTAATTTATGAACATCATAAAAACTTAACCCAGTAGTTGGTTCATCAATCAAATATAAAGTTTTTCCAGTAGCTCTTTTTGACAATTCCGTGGCTAACTTAACTCTTTGAGCCTCTCCACCAGATAATGTAGGAGCTGGCTGGCCTAATTTGACATATCCTAAGCCAACATCAACCAATGTAGATAATCTATCAGCAGCTTGAGGTATAGCAGAAAAAGTTTCTGCAGCTTGTTCAACAGTCATCTCTAAAACATCAGATATATTAAAACCTTTATATTTCACCTGAAGAGTTTCCCTATTAAAACGAGCTCCTTTACATACTTCACATTGAACATACACATCAGGTAGAAAATTCATTTCAATTACATTGACTCCCTGACCTTTACAAGCTTCGCATCTTCCTCCTTTCACATTAAAGCTAAATTGACCAGCCTGATAACCTCTTGCTTTTGCTTCTACTGTGGCAGTAAATATCTGCCTTATAGGATCAAAAGCACCAGTATATGTAGCAGGATTTGATCTTGGAGTTCTTCCTATTGGAGATTGATCAATAACGATAACTTTATCAATTGCCTTTATCCCCTTTAACTCTTTTACACCTTGAGGAAAAGGGACTTTTAATCCAAGAGAATGACATAATGCAGGATGAAGTAATTCATTTATCAAAGTGCTCTTTCCACTTCCACTCACACCAGTTACAGAAACTAATCTTCCTAAAGGAAATTCAACAGAAATATTTTTTAAATTATTTTTAGAGCAATTATTTAAAATTAAACTTTTTTTTACAGATGATCTACGTTCTTTTGGAGTAGGAATCGATTTCCTACCACTAAGATAAGCTCCAGTTAATGACTTTTCTGAATTTAAGACATCTTGATAAGATCCTTTAGCAATAATTTCCCCACCATAAACACCTGCCCCTGGACCAATATCTACTAAATAATCTGCGGATTTCATAGTATCTTCATCATGTTCAACGACAACCAAAGTATTTCCCAAGTCTCTTAAGCTTTTTAATGTTTCTAATAATCTGTCATTGTCTCTCTGATGCAAACCAATACTTGGTTCATCTAATACATATAAAACGCCAGTAAGACCTGCACCTATTTGTGTAGCCAATCTAATACGCTGAGCCTCACCACCAGACAAAGTCATAGCTGGTCTATCTAAAGTCAAATAATCTAAACCTACATTAATTAAAAACTTCAAACGTAAACGAATCTCTTTTAAAACCAATTCACCTATCTGCTTTTGTTTTTCTGATAAAGATATATTTTCTTTCTTTGTCTTACCTAAGCCCATAATGCGCTCTACGTGATTTAGGGTTTCAGAAACGCTTATAGAAGTTAAATCAGTAATGTTGTATGGACCAAGTTTAACTGCCAAAGCCTCAGGTCTTAATCTTTTTCCAGAACATGTCTTACAGGGAACTAATTCTAGATACTTTTCTAATTTTTGTTTAACTGATTCTCCATTGGCTTCATTCAATTGCCTTTCTAATATTGGCAAAATCCCCTCAAAAGGTCTTTCAAAACCACTAGAAGTTTTAAAACGACTATCAGCTTGGATTAATATTGGTTTATCTGACCCCAAAAGTAGAACTTTTTTTTGCAAGTCACTTAAATCTTTCCAAGGAGTTTTTAATTCAAAACCATAAGCTTGTCCTACAGAATAAAGTAAAGAGAAGTAATAAGTATTATCTTTTTCACTCCAAGGAGCTATTGCAGCATAAACAGGTAATGTTTTATCAGGTATAACTCTATCCGCAGTAAATTTTTTTAAATAACCTATCCCATGACAATCTGGACAGGCCCCATATGGGCTATTAAAAGAAAATAATCTAGGAGAAAGTTCTTCAACGATAGATCCATGTACAGGACATGCATAATTTTCTGAGTAAAGTTTTTCTCTTTCTAAATTAGAAGGTAAGTTTTCTCCTTTTTTTGGAACAACTTCTACTATTGCTAAGCCATCCCCTCTTTTGAGACAAGTTTGTAGAGAATCATTTAATCTTTCTTGTATGCCTTCTCTTGCAATTAATCTATCTACTACTACCTCAATATTATGAATTTGATTTTTATCTAATTCAATACTATCAGCAAGTTCTCTTACCTCTCCATTGAT
>MWOX01000274.1 GCA_002026005.1 Prochlorococcus sp. HOT208_60m_808M21 | reverse complement strand
ACACCTAAATGATAATTTATCTCCATTGTTTTTTATATAGATTTTTGGATGATAATGTCCACAAATATTCAAGGTTTTATTGTTTTCTAAATTAACTGGTTCATGACTAAAAGTAATATTTTTAGTTTTTCTAATATCAAAAATTTTAATATTTTTAATATTGCAACCCATATCGTGATTTCCTAGGACTAGTTCAACGTTAGTTTTTAGTAGTTCAGGAAGATCCTCAACTTTTTTTTTAAGAGTTTTATCTATTGAATATTTGCTGTGGAATAAATCTCCTAATATTATTAACTTTTCAGGACTATATTTTTTTACTATTTTTTTTATTCTTGCAAAATTGTTTTTATCTGAATTATTAGTAAGAGGGATACCATTTTGCTGAAAATACTCAGCTTTCCCAAGATGAATATCGCATATTAACAACTCTTTTGTTTCCGGTAGAAATAACGCTCTTGAAGGAAGCATCTCTAATAATGTATCTTCCCAATAAAATTTAAAAGAACTTTTTTTCATTTAATCACTATATTTTTTTATAAGTTTTTCTACTCTTTTTTCTATTGGCTCGTTGCTTAAAGTATTTTTAAGTCTTTCAACTAGTAAAGGGAAAGCAAAAGGAGTTGGAGTTTTTATCTCGTTTAGTAGCATTTTTAAATTTTTTAATCTTTCTAATGATTTAGATATTCTTTTATTTTCTAATTGATATTCTTTAACTTCTTGATGCGATTGTTTTATCAAAAGATGGCCTTCTTCATATTTAGTAAAGACATCGTAGAAAAGACTTGAACTTATTTGAAGTTGGGAAGAAGTTTTTGTTTTGGTTGGATTATTTTGATTTACTAGTCCACTTATTTGGGCAATATTTTTAAATCTACGTTTTGTTAATTCTGAAAAATTAATTGCATTTTCAAGATCTTCTTCTAATTTTTTGTTATTCAAAAAGTAATCAGCTTCTTTTTTTATTATGGAAAAATCATAATCTTCTGCAGTAGTTAAACTGAATCCAAAATCATTAGCAGTAATACTAAATGTAGATTGTTTTAATTTTGCCAATCTCAAAGCCCATAAAAATGCAATTCCTTCATTTACAAATTTGCCATCAAGTGTAAAAACAAAAAGATTTGATAAATCCTTGGTTTTATATATTTCTATAAGGAATTCATCTTTCTTTGGAATATTTGAAAGAACTTTTTGTTTCTTCAATATTGGGCGTAATGAATTGAGTTCAGGATTTAAGCAATCATAATTTTCTAGTTCGTTACATATATCTATTTCTTTTCTCAAACTCTCACAAAGTAGATCAGAAATTGCCATTTGACCTCCAACCCATGCAGGAATTAGAGAACTTTTTTTTGTTGATTTTTTAACGTATAAAATCATATCTCTTATTCTTACAAATTGGAGCATTTTACCAGCAAAATAAAATGTATCCCCGGGATTTAATTTTGAAGCAAAATTCTCCTCTAAATTACCTAAAGATTTACCTTTCATATATTTGACATTCACAAATTTGTCACTTGTAATTGTCCCAATATTGAACTTATGCATTCTTATTAAAGATTTGTCTTTTACAAAATATTTAAAGTTTTCATTATTATTTTGTGATTCTTCTTTAACTATCTTTTTATATTTTGGGTATGCTTTAAGACATTTCCCTCCATATTCTAAAAAGTCAACACACCAATTCCAATCTTGATCTTTTAAGTTTCTATAACTCCAGCAATTTTTAATTCTTTCTTTCTCAATTTTCGGATCAAAGCCATTTCCACATGCCAAACTTATTAGATGTTGTAGAAGCACATCATAAGATAATTCAGGAAGTCTAATTTCCTCAGATATACCACTTTTTATTATTCTTCTCATTGCACTAATCTCTAATAACTCTAAAGAATTAGTAGGCATAAAAATTATTTTTGATTTCCCACCTGGTCTATGAGCACTTCTTCCCGCTCTTTGGATAAGTCTAGCTAAATTCTTTGCACTACCAATTTGAACTATTTGATCTACAGGTTGGAAGTCAACTCCCAAATCTAACGAGCTGGTGCAGACTACCCATTTTATTAATCCGTCTTTAACCCCTTCTTCAACTCTTTTTCTATCTTCTTTATCCAGGGAGCCGTGATGAAGTGCAATTCTGTCTTCCATCTCTGGGAGAAAAAATTTAAGACATAGATACCATCTTTCAGATTGATTTCTCGTATTGGTGAATAATAAGGTGCTTTTATTTTTATCTAGGATTTTTAATAGTGAAGAATGACTTCTAATCCCAAGATGCCCACTCCATGGAAAGGTAGTTTCCTCCTCTGGTAAAACACTTATAATTTCGATCTCTTTTTGAATATTTGTACTTATAATTTTGGGTTCAATAGCGCTCATCCCAACTATTGCTCTAGCTGCTTCTTCAATATTTCCAATAGTTGCAGACATTGCCCAAATTTGTAAATTTTTTATATTACCTCTTAGCCAACTTAAGGATAACTCGCACTGGTTTCCTCTTTTACTACCCATCAATTCATGCCATTCATCAATAATTATTGATGACAACTCCTCGAACAGATTATTAGATTGTTTATTAGAAAGTAAAAGAGATAAAGACTCTGGAGTGGTAATAAGAATATTAGGTGGTTTAGCTAGTTGCTTTTTCTTTTCATATGGGGTTGTATCCCCGTTCCTAATTTCAACAGTGATTTCTTTATCAAAATGCAAAGCTGCTAATTGTATGGAATTTTTTAGGTCTCTACTTAGTGCTTTTAAAGGGGTTATTAATAATATATTCACACTTTTATTATTTTTGGGATCTTCTATCTTTGATAGAGGTCCCATTAATGCAGCAAAAGTTTTGCCACATCCAGTAGGAACTTGTATTATTCCACTCTCTCCATTTAAAAATGCTTCCCAAGATTCGATCTGATAGGGTAGTGGCTCCCATCCATTTGTGGAGAAAAACTGTTTAATTTTAGAAATTAAATTATTTTGCTTACTATTTTTCGTTATATTTTTCATGATATTTTTTTCATTAGTGCATAAGCATTGTCAAGGCTATCTGCATCATTAATTTTTTTATCTTTTCTCCATTTTGTTATCCTTGGAAATCTTACTGCTATTCCTGACTTATGACGATTTGAAATTTGTATTTTCTCAAAAGATATTTCGAATACCATTTCTGGTTTTAACGATCGCACAGGACCAAATTTTTCTATTGTATTTTTTCTTATCCATTTATCTAGCTCTTTAATCTCAATATTCGTTAAACCAGAATATGCACTTGCAAATTTAATTAATTCTTTGTCTTTCCATAATGCAAAACTATAATCTGTATAAAGACCAGCTCTTCTACCGCTACCGCCCTTAGCGTAAATTAGAACAGCATCCAGTTGCATAGGATCAACTTTATATTTCCACCAAATACCTTTCTTTCTCCCAGACGAGTATATAGAAGTCTTTTTCTTAATTATTAATCCTTCAGTATTATTTTCTCGAGATTTTTCTTTATAAGTTAAAGCATCAGTCCAATCTTTAGGAAAGATCAAATCACATATTTTGAAAATATCAGAGATATTATTCTCAGTTTTATTTTGCCATTTTGAAAAATATTTTTCTAACTCAATTCTTCTATTTTCTAATTTAATTTCTCTTATATCTCTCCCATTAATCTCTAAAAGATCATAAGCAATAAAAATAATTGGATATTTTTTTTGGATTGATCTTGAAGGAGACTTTCTATTTATTCTTTTTTGAAGTACAGAAAAATCAAAGGCAATTTGTTCTTTAAAATTCCAAACTAATAATTCCCCATCAAGAACAAAATCATCTTTTATCTGTGACATTTTCTCTACTAATTCTGGGAAAGATTCATTTACTAATTCTTGCCCTCTTGTCCATAAAGAAACATTGCCTGATCTTTTAATTAATTGCATCCTTATACCGTCGTATTTCCATTCAAATTGAAAATCATTTATTGAATTTTTGAAGATTTTATCTTCAATAGTATTTGCTAGAAGAAATGGAAATGGTTTGGAATTTAACTCTTGAAGATTGATATTCTTGTTAATTAAAAATTCATATGAATCAATTGAAGGTTTAAAATTCCCCATCAACCTATGAGAAATAATCTCTTCATCAATATTAATTAGTTTTGATATTGATTTTGTGATTAATCCGATAGAGACTCCTACTCTAAAAGTTCCTGTAAGAATTTTATTAAAAATTAGATGGTTATCTTCAGGTAATGTTTCCCAAAGATTTTTAATTTCTAAATTTTTCTCCTCTTCATTAAGTTTTGATAATGCAGGTATTGTTTCGCTTAGTAATTCATTGAGACTTATATTTGATAATTTCTTTTTTCTAGAATTAGATTTATTTTTAAGTAATAACGTTATTACCTCAGCAGAATCACCAACTTTTAAATAACATATATCAATTAACCATTGAGGATATGCATATATTTGAGAAAAAAGATTTTTTAAATATCTTCCACTAATAAATCTCTTATTACTTTTTCCAGTTAGTAAATATATTGCCCATGAATTATCTATTGGATCATTAGATGAAAAATAATTTTTTAAAACTTCAATTTTATTATTTGTACTATTAATTGAATCTAGATCGCCAAATAATTCTGAAAACTTTTTTAAGCTCATATTTATTTACCGAATAAAAGGACATTTATTGATTCCTTTTCAACTAAATATTTTCTTAAGGCTTCACTATCTCCATGATGAAAAAATACATTTTTTGCTTCAGACATTTTTACTACTTCCAGAATCCCATCCCAATCCGCATGATCAGAGATTGAGAATCCTTTATCATATCCTGATCTTTTTCTTAGAGCTCTTATTGACATCCATCCACTCGCAAAAGCTGTTTGAATGTTTTTGAATTTTTTTAAATAAGAACCCTTACTTAAAGATGGCGGTAATAATATTAGACTTCCTTTAAGTTCATCTATCTTTTTTTTATTTTCAATTTTTATAGTATCTTTAATATCAATTCCAAGTTTTTTATAACTATTGTTCATTTTGTGAATACTGCCATGGGAATAAATATTGCCTTTAAAATTTGTTTGACTAATTTCGTTTAATAATCTCTGAGCTTTTCCAAGTGAATAGCAGAAAAGTAAAGAAGTTTTTTCTGGTGAATTAGTTATCCATTTTGAAATATCATTTGCTATTTTATTTGATTCATCCCACTTAAATATTGGTAAACCAAAAGTACATTCGCTTATCAAATAATCAGTTTTTACTATTTCATATGGTTTGCAAGTCTCATCATTTTGAAGCTTAAAGTCACCTGAAATTAGCCATTTTTCTTCAGCAAAGATAAACCTTATTTGACTAGATCCAAGGATGTGACCGGATGGATGAAAAGAAACATTAATGCCATTTATCTTAAATTCTTCTCCATATTCAAAAGTCTTAATTTTGATATTATCTCCAACTCTTTCTTTAAGAAGTATCGCAGTTTCTTTTGTAGAAATGTATTCTTCGCAGCCAAATGTAAAGTGATCAAAATGAGCATGCGTTATTAATGCCTTTTTTACTGGCTTGTTCGGATCAATCCAAATATCAGCAAGATCACAATAAAGATTTCCATCTTTATATCTAATTAAATATTCTTTTTTAGTTCTCAAAACTACATCTCTTTAAATGAAGTTAATTTAGCTAATTATGCCCACGCTTGTTTAGATAAAGCTATGGCTGAAATTGTTAGTAAAGCAATAACTACAAATTTGTTACTCCAATTAATCATGAATGAACTAATTTTGTTAAAAGAAAATCTATTAGATGACGCAATATTTTTATGATTCAGAATTTGATGATTTTCATTATTTTTTAAGTAATTTAAATTTTTAATCTCGTTTATTAATTTAGATTCGCAAGTTGAGAGTTGTTCTACTTGGTTTAATAAATCAATATCTTCTGGTCTTAATAAAGAATTTAATTCTTTAATTTGCTTTTCGTTTTTAACAAGAAATTCATTAACTATCTCCTCTGTGCCTAATCCCTTCTTTAAATTAGAAAGAATATCATCTCTTTCCCAGGATTTTTCAAGAGAATTTAAAATTTTACTTATGCTCATTTTAAGTATTTTTACTTATAATAATTTATTATTTTTTTCTTCTGTGGCTTATTCCTTTAAGTAATTAGAAAAAATTATTTTTATTTAAGATTTACGAATAAGTCTGTTTGCAAAATATTTTATTTCAACCTTTTCTGCAATTTTTTTAGAACTGCTTTTGGTTTTAACTTTATTTAAATTGATCACTTCATCTGAGACATTTTTGCCAGTTTCAAAATAACTTATAATTTTTTCTAATTCTTCTTCATTTAATCTTTTTGTCGCACCTTTTGCGTTTATTCCAAGTTTTTTGCACGCTAGTAATATTCTATTACTTTCGACATTAAGATTTTTGGCAATACTGAAAATAGGAGTGTTGATAGACATTATTTTCTTTACTAATAAATTTATTATTTATAGTATATTCATAAGTTAGAAATTAAATATATTTTTAAATATTATTAATTTGATAATTTTTTTTAATTAGGCTACTTCATCTTCGAAACTATTTAAATCATTAAACTTTTTCTTCATGGTTGGGTTATTTCTAGTTAATTTCTTTACTGTCAAATCTTGAGATTTGCTGTCAGCAGATAAAAGATGTTTTTTTGACAGAACTAAAGCCTCTTTAGTTTTTTGTAAATGGGTTATTGATTTATCAATTTCTGAAATTGCATCATTAAATCTATCTTGGGCAAGTGAAACATTTTTACCAACTGCATTTTTGAATTGCTCAAGGGTACTTTCGAAATTAGTTATGTCAAAATTCTCACGTTTCATTAAATCAATTTGTGATTTGTATTTTAAGGTTTCCATAGATGCATTTCTTAGCAGAGAAATAATGGGCAAGAAAAATTGAGGTCTAATAACATACATTTTTGGGAATCTATGAGAAACATCTACTATGCCAACATTATATAGTTCACTATCTGGTTCTAGAAGGGATACGAGAACTGCATATTCACAAGATTTTTGTCTTCTATCTTTATCTAATTCTTTTAAAAAATCTTCGTTTTTTCTTTTATTAGTTCCATTTAAACTTTCATTCTTCATCTCGAACATTATAGATACGACTTCAGTTTTATTTTCATCAAATTCTCTAAATATATAGTCACCTTTACTTCCAGAAGTGGCATCATTATCCTTTTCGAAATATGAGTTTTTAAACGCAGAGGCACGATTGAGATTAAATTGGGTTTCGCAATGGATTTCCAATGTTTCTCCTATCATCTTTGTAGATAATCTGGATTTCATTTCTCTTAACTCCTGAATAGTCAGGTCCCTTTCACTAATTTTGCTTTTAAACTTTTCTTCAATTAATTTTTCATTAATTGAATGTTCAAGCCTCATCTTTTCAATGGAATTTGTTAATGATGAATTTTCTTTTTCTAAATTAGTAACAGCTTCACTAACTTTGTTTTTTAAAGATAATTCTGAAATTAAAGACTGGTTTTTGATTTCATCCTTTAACTTGATTAATTCATTATTCAGTGAATTAATTTTATTTGTTGCTTGATTTTTTAAATCATTAAGAGCATTTGTTTTCTTTTCTTCAGCTATTTTTAATTTAGATTCAAGAGTTTGGATCTCAGACTCTTTAATACGATTTTGCTCTATTAACTGAATTTTTAACTCTCGTTTTAAAATTTCCAAAGCTTTTTTATTATCTTCTTCAGCCAGAATAAGTCTTTCTTTTATTTGTTTGTTAAATTCCTCGTCTTTTATCTGAAGAAGTATTTCTTCAAAGCTGCTGGGATCAATTCGGAAGGTTTTGCCGCATGAAGGACATTTAATATCTTTCATTTTTTAATTACAAAATTAATATTAGAAAGGATTTAATATTCGAATTATTTAAAAAGAATATTATTCTTGATTAAGAATAAACAATGATTCAATGTTGTGCATTAAAAAATAAAATAATTACTCAATAAAAGTCATATTAATCCTGATTCCTTAAGAATATTTATTTTATTTGCTAATTCAATATCTGCAGAAGATATCGAGCGGTCTAAAGTTTTGTGAGTTGAAATTGTGTATCCACTATCATCAACAAATTCGTCTTCAGTATCTTTTAAGTGGGCATTCTCATTATGGAGATCTTTAAAATTATCCGACTTGAATTTATTTGACTTACTGATATTACTATATCCAAAATTCGCAATTCCTCTGGCATCTAATGCTTCCTCAACTAATATTCCAACTACCTTAGATCTACTTATAGATTCGCTCTTAGAGATTTCATCAATAATTTCAAGTACTCTTTTTCTAGGAAGATATCCTATTCTTTTAACTTTATTTTCCATGAGTCTTTACATATGTCAATATTGTAACACTTCTGTCAAATTAAATCAGATTTTACTAATAGCACTTTTGTATAAATTTAAATAATGAGATTAAAGTATAATTTTAAAGAATGTTCATAAAAAGTTATTTCTCAAATAGTCATGAGAATAGCTTTATATGCATTTTCTAATTACTATTTCAGATTGGGTCGGATTTCTGGAATTTTCTTAATTTAATTCAAAATATTATGAAAGATAAACTTTATGATAATGCTGATAGCTTTGCAATGTCATTTGATGAGGAATGGGAAAATATTGACTGTGATGATATACGGTTAAAGATAGATAAGGTATTTGAAATTTTATCAGACCATCCTTTTATAATATCTAATCCAGGAAATGCTAGAAAAATGGCAGAATTTAGGATATTTTCATTAAAAAAATTTCAATAATCATCTTAAATTTTATAAAATTACCTATTTAAATTAATCCTAATTTCTTAAGGTTTAAATAGTTGGTGAATTGAAAAATCCCTTACTGTATAAAAATATTATTATGCCAATAATTGGACCTATCCCAAAAACAAATAGTACTAATTTTGCAGAATTTTTTGTTTGACCTAATTTTTGATCTTTTAAATTTGAATTAGTTTGATTTTTTTTTGATTTTTTCTTTTTCATGAATGATATATTACTACAAAGTGACTTTAAAAGATTTTGATATGTTATTGGATTTGAAATAATTTTTCAATTTAACAAAATTGATATGAGAGTCAAAAAAGATCGTATTGTATAATGTAAAGAATATAAAGGGAATATGAGTGCAACTAAGAGAGAGGAAGTTTGTTCACACCTTCGATATATAAGGTTAGAGCTTAGAGAAATGCATCAAATGCTTATCAAAGAAGATTTGCTGCCAGATCTTAATGAAGCAAAGGAAGTACTCGCTCAGCTTGATGCTTTATTGGATTTATTATCAGAAAAAAAAGTAACGAAGATAAAAAGCCAATTTTGAAAACTTACAGTTAAATTGAATATACTAAAGATAATTTGTAGCTGATTCTATTTTTTTTCTATTATCGTGCATCTGTTCTAATTTATTGTAAATTTCTTTAATTTGGATTTGTATTAGATCGGTCGAATGTATATTACTTAACGCATCTAATGTTGACAGAAGGCTTTCTTTAGCTTCAATTAAATGTCTACATTCTTTACTACCTGCTTCGTATGACATAGGATTTTTATTGAAAAAATAATTATCCCAAATATATTAAAAATTCATCCGTATTGCTTGATACTCTTATTAAATCAACGCCTATTATTGTAATTTTCTATACAGAATAAGAAATTATTTTCACTAAGATTTAATAAAAACTTATGAAAGAAAACTCTAATGATTATAAATTCTGTATTAAGTTGGCCTTGGACAATGCAAAACAAAGAATTAACTTACTAGATAATTCTGATAAAAAGTGTGTCCTAGAAGAATATAAGGAATGGATTAATGATGGTTTAAATAAGCATACTGTTTTATTACTAAGAGATGATCCGATCATCTAAGAATGTATTTAAAAATATTTTTTAGTTCTTTGTACTAGAAGTAACCTTAAATAAAAAATAAAGACTTCCAATAAATATAATTGCCAAGATAAGAGTTAATGAAGAAAAATTATCCATATCTTCGTTAATTATAAAATTTATTTAACTATAGCAGTTAAGTTAAATAATTCCTGCATTCAGTTTTCTTTAAAAAGAGAAAGAATAAATTTATTTAAACTTTCTTTTTCTAAAAATATTTTTTTATTCTTATAGGTTTTTAATTTCTTAAAAATTAAATCAACTAAGTGTTCTGATTTTGTATTCATATATTAAATTTATTTTTCCAACAAATAAATTTTCTCTTCACCTATTTTATCGGGCTGCGTTATTTTACATCCTTTATCTTTTTCCATATTGCAATCTTTTGTGGCAGGAACAGATTTCCATGTGCAAATTTTTTCTTGGGAATCTTCTTTTAAAATTTTCCATCCATCATTTAAGTATTCTGAAATACCATCCTCTCCGCAAGAAAACTTTATTTCCATTCTTTTCTCTTCTAAATTAGGATTTTCCTCAATATTTTTTTTCAAATTATTTATGGGATACTCTTTATTAGTTGATCTCTTACAAGAAATTAAGAAAATTGCAATTAGAATTATCAATGGGAGTTGTTTTATCATTTTCATTTTTTTAACTTTTGATGATTCTAAATTATTTAAATTATAGTTTATTTTGATTCTATTATTTTTAATAGTTTATCCATTTTATTCATCAAGTCTTTTACATCACCTGGCTTAGGTAATATTAATTCTTCCGTAACTTCTAAATGCATTTTCTTTAAGTTTTGCCTCAAATCTTTTAAATGCATTTTTACGTTTTCTTTCTTTTGTTTTATATCAGTCATTGGGATAAAATTTAAATTTTATTAAATTAAAGTTAATATCATTATATTGAGATGCTTATTTGTAGAGAATAATTCAAAATTTAATTTTTTAAATTTTCTATTTCGTAGATTTCTTCGCCACCATAACAAAAATTTGTAGATATCATTTTTATTTCTCTATTATTAATTCCGATTATATTTTTATTTTTAATAATATAATTTTTTGCAATCGCTTCACAATCTAATTTGTTTTTTGCATGTTTAATAACTGGATAAAAATATGCCAATGTAGTAATTATAAATAAAAATATTATTATTGATTTGTTTTCATTTTTAATAAATTCTTTAGATGTTTTCTTGGCTTTTAATATTTTTATTAGTAATTTATCTGGTAATCCTATTTGAACAAATAATAACTCTACCCACCATGGAAGATCCTTATCTTTCTTTTTCTTAAGGTTTTCGGAAGTATTCATTTTCTTGGCTTCATAGTTTTGGCTTCTAATTTCTTTAGGATTAGTTGTTTCTTTTTTACTCATATCATCTAATGATTTATTAAGAATGTAGAGTTTTTATTTTGATTTGGAAACTATATTTTTATTTTATAAGTTTTAATTTAATTTATCTATGAATTTGAGTATTGTAAATTTGAATTTAGAAATTTTAAATGCAAAAAAAAAGAAGGAAGTTAAATAAAGATTTTGAGAAAAAAATATATACATCAAAAAAAAATGTCGAATTAGTACTGGCAAAAATCTATGATATCGATGATGAAGACATACAAAAAGAATATATGAGCGCTTTTAACAAAGTGGTTTACTTATATGATGAATTAAAAGAAGATTACGATCGACAAGGATTTTCCGATAATTCTGAAGAACTTCTATCAAGCTACAAAAATGCTTTTAATCTTTTCGAATCAGAATTTGAAATTTAAATTCAATTTCAATTTCAATTTCCAATTACCCTTTGTAAGGTTTTACAGGTATTTCGATTAGCTTTCCTTCCTGGAGATCAGATCTTTTCTCTTGTAATTTTTTGATGCATAAAGATACCCTTTTCTCCTTTTTACAAAATCTTTTTATTTGAAAGTCAGTAAGTGATAATGATTCATTACAAAATGAAAAAAAGGCCAATAAAAACATAGAAAAATTTAATACCAATTTCATTAATTCTCTCCTGACTATTTTTTAATTTTCTTAAATTTAATTAACTTCTATTATAAATATCTATAATTTTTTTCAATTCATCTTTACTTAAGTCTGTTGAAATAAACACTTCTTGGGCTGTTTTACCTTTTCTTGCTATTGCTTTATATCCGTTTATAGTTTTCACTGATAATCTTATTATCAATTTAGAAGATCTTCCCCTAGATCTTGAAATAGCAGCTGGAGTTATTGTCTTGATATTAATGTCCATTGCTAACCTTTGGAGTATTGGAATTAGTCCTTCTATATTTGTACTATGATTTAAAACTAACCTTCCCAATTTAGATTTATTTTTATTCTATTGAGAAAATTTTGTTTCTGAGAAATTAACTTTAGCTTTAGGATGATTAAAAATTTTGAAGTTCTGTTATATTTATATTAGCGATTTAAATTTAATGATCTTTCAAATAGGCTGGGCAGCATTGGCTGCAATTTTTACTTTTTCAATTGCCATGGTTGTTTGGGGAAGAAATGGTGATGGTTCCATTGATATATGATTTCATTTTTAACATTTGAAATCTATTTAAGTAAATTTCTTATCCTGGCATCGTTCGTTTTACTCATATTCATAACATTTGGTGTAATTTATATATCCTATGTCTCTTGGAAAGATAAAAAAAGACTAAAAAAATAGATATTATTTTTGGTCTTTTTTCTTATCCTTAATTCTTAGCTCTTCAATTAACTCTTTTGCTTGTTTCATTTTTGATATACTGCTTTTATAAATTCCAATATCTTTTTCTGCTTTATAAGCAGATAAGTTTAATTTTTCAAAAATATCAGAAATCATCTTATTTGTCTTTGATTCATCTTTCTCTTTAATATCTTGGGCGTTTGAAATTAATATATAAATCCCTAAGTTCAAAATCCTTGATGGATAAAGTTTAGAATTGCTTTTTTCTATTAAAAATTTCGAAATATCATTAGATGTTTTATCCTTGAATTCCTTTTGAGATTTTTGAGATATTTCATTAATTTCCTTAGATTCAAAATTTGTAGAACTGCATAACGATTTAAAAAGAAGGTCTAAATGTTTCTCAGGTTTGTATCCTTTCATTAATTCTTTGAATGTTTCGGTGAGACCGACGCAAAAGAGATAATCTTGTGTAAAATCATTTTGATGGCTTAGAAGATTAAGTTCGACAAGCATTTCATCAACTATTCTTTTATATAAACCTGGAATGACATAAGGGAATTTTTCATGAAATAACTTTTTGCTATCTGAAACAGTCAATTTTTCTTTCAATTTTTTATATGTAAACCTTAATAAGGTTAGCGTATGTTGACTCAATATCGTTAATATCTAATAAACAGATAAATATTATTATGATCCCTTTAGTATTAGAAGAATCTGGCGGTAGTGAAAGAGTCTTTGATATTTATTCGAGATTATTAAGAGAGAGAATAATCTTTTTGGGAGAACAAGTTACTAGTGAAACTGCTAATAGAATTGTTGCTCAATTATTGTTCCTCGAAGCAGAGGATCCAGATAAGGACATTTATATGTATATAAATTCACCAGGCGGATCTGTATATGATGGATTGGGTATCTTCGATACAATGCAACATGTTAAGCCTGACATTCATACAGTATGTGTAGGATTAGCAGCTAGTATGGGTGCATTTTTGCTTGCAGCAGGCACTAAAGGTAAAAGAAGCAGCCTTAGACATTCAAGAATAATGATTCATCAACCACTTGGAGGTGCAAGAGGACAAGCCAGTGATATAAGGATTCAAGCAGATGAAATTTTGTTCTTAAAAGAGCGACTTAATACTGAATTGTCAGAAAGAACTGGAAAGGATTACAACACCATCAAAGAAGATACTGATAGAGATTTTTATATGTCCCCAAACGAAGCCGTTGAGTACGGATTAATTGACTTGGTATTAAATAAGAAACCTATTTAATTCTAGCTTAATAATTGAGGTGTTCTCTCTTTCTCAGGGATTTTAGTAAATTTGGAGAGAATACTTACGAATTCATCACCATCTAATGTTTCTTTTTCGATTAATAGGTCAACTATCTTATCCATAGCTTCTCTATTTTTGCTTACTATATCGTAGGTTTCTTTGTAACATTCCTTGACCATTACTCTTACACTTTCATCTATTTGTTTGGAGATTGAATCAGAAACTTCACTTCTAGTCATTAAATCTCTACCAACGAATACTTCTTGATTACCACTTTCTAGAGCTATCGGACCTAGATTACTCATTCCAAATCTAGTAACCATTTGGCGGGCCATTGAAGCAACTTGTTGGAAATCACCTCCCGCTCCTGTTGTAATCTCACCTTCTCCAAAAACTACATCTTCAGCAGCTCTTCCTCCTAGAGCACCCATTATCCTCGCTTTTAATTGCGCCCTGCTAACAAGGGTTTGTTCGTCGTCTGGGGTAAACCAAGTTAATCCTTTAGCTTGACCTCTTGGAATGACGGTCACTTTTTGAACAGGATCATGGGCTTTAACAAGTGAACCTATTAAAGCATGACCAACTTCATGATAAGCAATTAATCTCTTGCTCCTACCATCTGTTAAAGGAGAACCTTCCATTCCTGCGACAATCCTATCTACAGAGTCATCAATTTCTGAGATACTTATAGAGTCTTTTCTCCTCCTAGCGGTTAATATAGCAGCCTCATTTAATAAATTTGCTAAATCTGCTCCAGTAAACCCTGGTGTTCTTCTCGCAATGCTTTCAAGCGTTAAATCCTCTTGAAGTTTCTTATTTCTGGCATGAACTTCCAATATTGATAGTCTGCCCTTGATATCAGGTGCATCTACAGTTACCTGCCTATCAAATCTACCTGGTCTCATTAAGGCTGAGTCTAAAACATCAGGCCTGTTTGTGGCTGCAATTATTATTATGCCACTGTTACCTTCGAAGCCATCCATTTCAGTAAGTAATTGATTGAGAGTTTGTTCTCTTTCATCATTACCTCCTCCAATACCTGCACCTCTTTGCCTTCCGACTGCATCGATTTCATCAATAAAAATTAAACAAGGACTATTCTCTTTAGCTCTTTTGAAAAGATCTCTTACTCTACTAGCACCAACACCTACAAACATTTCAACAAATTCAGAACCTGATAATGAGAAAAAAGGCACACCAGCTTCACCCGCAATTGCTTTTGCTAAAAGGGTTTTACCAGTACCAGGAGGCCCTACCAATAAAACCCCTTTTGGAATCCTTGCTCCTACAGAAGTAAATTTTTCTGGTTTTTTCAGAAAAGTGACAACTTCTTGCAAATCCTGTTTAGCTTCATTAACTCCAGCAACATCATCAAATACAACTCCTGTTTCAGCTTCCATTGCAAATCTTGCCTTTGTTTTCCCAAACTGCATTGCTTGACCGGGACCTCCAGGCATACCATTTGACCGCCTCGCTAACAAAATTAAACCTCCAATTAAGATAGCTGGGAAGAGTAAATTACCTAAAATTCCTAATGCAGGAGGAGCTGTTTTTACTGGATGAACATCAAAACTGATTCCCTCATTCTTTAAAATATTTATTAGTTCTGGTGTTAAGCCTGGAAGATCTACACGCAACCTTTGAACTTTATTGTCTAAATCCGAATCTATTGTCTCTATAACTGCGTTTCTGCCTCCCTCAAAAATATCAACTGATGTAACCCTTCCTGAATTAATGTAATCTAAAAACCTGCCGTAACTAACTCTTGCTACCGCTGAATTTCTTGGTGCAACAGTTGTCCCGTTAGATTTAAGTGAATCAACATTACTTGAAGATAAAAATTGGTAGGAAAGCGCTATTACTAGAAGTATAGGTAAAGCCCATAAAATTAATGTTTTAAATTTCTGATTCATTAATTTGTAGAAAGTCAATTCAAGGATTCTAGAATGAATCAATGCGTTTCGTTGATATTTCCTCTAACTTTATGCTTATACTACTCTTAAATGTATCCAAATTATATGATGAAATTTGAGATCAAGGATAAGGTTAAGTTGATTGCGCCAGTCTCTTACTTGAAGACTTCAGATAATATGCCGATGTTAAGACCACCTGATCTTGTAGCAATTGATGAAATAGGGGAAATCCTTTCAATTAGATCTCCAGATACTGTTGAAGTAAAGTTTAGAAGAGGTTCGTTCTTAATAGATATTGATAAGATTGAAAAAAACTAGCTTAAAAGTTTTTCTTCCACCTATTGGAAATTTCTAAACATATATTTTTATTTCCAGAAATACTCAGAAAAGGTTTTGAAAAATACTTATTTGTTAATTTAAAAATATCTAACGAAGATATTTCCTCTATTTTTGAATTTAAATCGTTCTCAGAAATTGGTAGGATACCATAACTAACTAACTGTATCTTTCTCTGTAAAATTTCATCTAGTGATTGATTTCCAAATAAAAAAGATCCTTTTAGTTTTTCTTTTGCTAAAAATATTTCAGCATCAGTCAACGGATTAAAAAGTAAATTTTTCCATAGTTTTGATAGAAGTTCAAAAGCAAAAAGTGCTTGCTCATTAGATACGGATAAATAAATTAAAAATGGGGCATTTCCACTTCTGATGGGATAATAAACACCTAAATCGTAAGTGATGCCATGTTTTTCTCTAAAAAGTTTAAATAAAGCAGCGCTCATTCCATATGATAAATATGACTCCAAAACCTTAAGAGGAAAATATTCATTACTTCTTCTGGAGCAAGTTTGATCCCCCATCATTATTATTGTTTGATTTGAATCACTATTAGTGTAATCAAATCTATTCGTAGTATTTAAATTATGATTTAAAGGATCTAATTTTTCTTTTAAGATTTTTTTTTCTAATGTTCCAAAATTTTCTCCATTTATTTCGGGGTTATTTGAAATTAAATACTTTTCTCTTTTTTTTAAATTTTTAAACTCAAGCAAAACATCTTCATAGGTAATCTTTGAGACATCATTAGCATTGCCAATTGTGTTGAAAGCATAAGGATGATTTGAGTAAACAATTTTTCTCCATTTTTCAAAACAGATATTGAATGGATTCTCTTTATCTTTTTTAATGTGATCAATAGAAGATTTTTTTACTTTTTTAAATTCAGTTTCCGAGAGAATTGGCTTATTAATTATTAAGTCTAATAAAGGGAATAATTTGCTGAAATGTTCATTCAGGGATTTAATACTTATTGAGATACCATCTTCAAAAATTTCTTGATTTAATTCTGCTCCAAAGGACTCAATATACTCAGAGAGATTGAAATTGCTAAAACCTTCACATCCTCTTGTAAGCAATGAACAAAGGATCTTGTTTATCCCTTTTTTGCCAGTACTATCCATGTCACTCCCTCCTTTAATCCAAATTGAAGCAATTGAAAAATTTCTTTTTTTATTAATTAAAAAATATCTCTTTAACATTTTTTACCAGGGGAAGCAATTAAAGTGAATTTCTCTCCACGTATATATTCTGTGATCTCTTTGAAGTTATCCAAGTCATTCCAATATTTTAAATAACTCTCTAAATTATTTATTGAAGATTTTCTCCCCCAAAGAAGTTCATTTCCAAAGAATGAAGAGAGTTGTGTAGATGTCTCTAAATTAAAGATATAATTACTTTTCACAATATTTATTGCTTTTTTTATTTCATCCAAAGCCAAGGCTTCACAATTTGAGATTTCATCTATTGTTTTATTAATTTGCTTTTCTACTAAATCAATATCTTTTGATTCACAACTTGCTTCAATTATAAATAATCCCCCTAATTCTCCAGCATTTATATCTACAAATACCGATTCAACAAGATTACTATCTTCTTTTAAAATTTTAACTAATCTGCTGTTTCTTCCAACAGAGAGTATTGATGCTAAAATCTCAAGTCCAATAATATTTTTTTGATCATTTAGGTTTGGGATAAACCAAGCCATAAATATTCTTGAAAACTCTAAATTATCAAATTTAACTGACTCTCTACCATTCCTGATTTTTAAAGAAGGTTTATTTTTTAGATTTATTAAATTTGGACTTTCTTTTATGCCAGATAGATCACTTTCTTCAAAAATTTTATAAATTTCTTCAGAGAGATTCCCCGCAATTGCAATACAAACTTTTTCGGTAGTGTAATGTTTGCTGTGAAATTTCACAAGGTCATTTATCTCTAAGTTTTTAATACTATTTTCAGTTCCCAGAATAGAATAGGCATAATTAGGACTTAACCAAACCCTTTTCAAAAAATAATTAAATAGTCTTTCTTCAGGCTGATCATTTTGTTGTTTTATTTCATCAATAACTACCCCTTTTTCTTTTAAAAATTCATTAGGAATAAAATTAGGAGCAATGACAATATTTGTCAAAAGAGCTAGTGATTCTTTAAAGTTATTGGGTGGAACTAAGACATGGTAATGTACATCATCATAACCAGTCGAAGCGTTACTTAATCCGCCTAGTGATTCAATTCTATGGTCAAACTCACCTGGCATTATTTTGTTAGATCCTTTAAAAATCATATGCTCTAGGAAATGAGCAGTGCCGTTTTTATCAACATCCTCAAATGAAGAACCTGCTTTGCACCAAATATCAATGCTTATAAGCGGCAATTCTTTATTATCCACAAACACACATCTAGTTTTGCTTGAATGGGTGTAGTAGTTAACCTCTCCTACGTTCATTTCGTTTCTCTCTTTAAATTCTATTTTGGTACTTTTTAGCCTTGTTGTCTGAATCTTTAACTAAAACAAAATTAACAGATCCTCTTATTTTGGATTTATTACAAAATATTAGAGAGCATAGATCCACGCTTGAGGACCTTAAGAGTATAAAAATTGATCCAAAACTAACTAACATAATATCCAAAGAAATAGGCAAAGAACTTTATATTGAAAATGAATTTCATAAAGCAAAAGGTTTTAGAAAGTTACATATTGAAGTAGCAGAATTTTCAAAGAATCTTAAAATATTACACTGCGTTTTTTTTCCTGATCCAAAGTTTGATATCCCAATTTTTGGAATGGATTTGGTGAAAATAAATGATATTGTTTCTGCTGCCATTGTTGATTTATCCCCAGCATCACAAAACCAAGGTTTGAAATACGAAAAAATACTTTCTGAAGTTGATAAAAGTTCTTTTACTTCTATGAGAGAGATTCCTAAATGGGGGGCGATTTTTTCTAATAATGTATTTTTTGCTTCCCTAAAAAGTAAATCTGAAAAAAATGATTTTTGTAGAGTTGTGGATCAATATCTTACTATTTTGATCAAATTAAGTAAGAAAGCTAAACCGGAAGTTAATGAGGAAATTATTCAAGAGAGAATAGATTTTCAAAAAAATTATTGTGTTCAACAAATGAAAAATGAGAAGACTAGCATGGTTCTTTTAAAATATTTTGATGAAAAATGGGTCAATAACTATATAAAAACTGTGCTCTTCGATTTTTAATGAAATTAAAAATATTAAAAAATTTATTTATTTATTTTATATTACTTACACCAATATCTCTCGGTGTTATTTCCTGTTCTGGAAATAATAAATCCAGTTCAAAATTTAAAGAGGAAATTACTTCAGATTTCATACCTCCTGTGACAGCTGTTGCCGCACTTGGCCAACTTTCTCCTTCGGGAGAGATTAGACAATTGGCAGCTCCAATAAGTCAATTTGGCTCTTCACCCCGAATTGTCGAAATTTTTGTAAATGAAGGGGATTTCGTTAAAAAAGGTGATATCCTCGCAATCTTTGAAAATGGAGAAAAATTAATTGCTGATCTTGAAAGAAACGAAAATCTAATTAATACTATTAACGAAGAAATTACCCTAAAGAAAGATCAAATTAAAAGGTATGAGTTAGCTTTGAGCAAAGATGTATATTCTTTAGTAGAGTTTTCACAGAGAAAAGATGAATTATTAAAATTACAAAAACAGAAAATAAACCTTATCGGAGATCAAAAAAATATCAAGATAGATCTATTTAATTCAAAACTAAGGAGTCCAATCGATGGTTTTATCCTTGGAATAAACACGAGAGTTGGTGAAAGACCTCAAAATGATGGGATTTTGGATATTGGTTCTAGTCAAAAAATGGAAGCTTTGATAGAGGTTTATGAATCTGACATCGATAGAGTCTTTATCTCTCAGAATGTTGAATTGAGCAGTGAAAATGGAGGTTTCCAAAAAAATCTTAAGGGAAAGGTGATTAGGATTAGTCCTCAGGTAAAACAAAGAAAAGTTCTATCGACTGATCCAACAGGGGATGCTGATTCACGTATTATCGAGGTACTAGTAAAATTAGATCAAAATTCTATAGATATCGTTCAAAACTATGCAGGAATGAAAGTGATCGCAAAATTTATTCCCTAATGAGTTTTTCTTTTTTAAAATTTAGAAAAATACCATTAGCTTGGTTGTTATTAACTAGGCAACCATTAAGGCTGGCAGTTGCCATAGCTGGAATCAGTTTCGCAGGGATTTTGATGTTTATGCAATTAGGTTTTAGAGATGGTTTATTTGACACTAGCGTAACTATTCATAAACTTCTAGATGCCGATCTTGTTTTGATAAGTCCCAGATCAAAAAGTTCTATCAGCATGAGTGGATTCCCAAAAAGAAGATTAATTCAATCTCTCGCAGTGGAAGATGTTGAAAAAACAGCTCCCGTTAATCTTAATTATTTACTTTGGAGAAATCCCGAAAATCTAAAAACTAGATCAATACTTGCATTAGGTTTTAATCCCTCCGATTCACTTCTTTTAGATGAGGGATTCTCAAAGAAAGCTTATAAATTGAGAAATCCATCAAGAGTTCTTTTTGACAAACTATCTAGACCTGAATTTGGACCGATTGAAGAATGGTTCCTATCTGAAAAAAAAGTTGAGACTGAGGTTGCTGGAAAAAGAGTAATTGTTGAGGGCCTTGTGGAGTTGGGACCATCTTTTGGTGCAGATGGTAATTTGATAACTAGTCGAGAAACCTTCTTAAGACTTTTTCCTGCTAATCCGCCTGGCAGTATAGAAATTGGTTTGGTGAAGCTAAAGCAAGGATCTGACCCCGAATTTATTTCAAGGATATTAAATAACTCATTACCAAATGATGTTAGGGTTCTTACAAAAAATCAATTTATTGAATTTGAGAAGAATTATTGGAAAAATAGTACTGCAATAGGTTTTATATTTAGTTTGGGAGCATTGATGGGATTTGTTGTAGGGTGTGTGGTTGTTTATCAAATTCTTTATAGTGACGTTACAGATCACCTCCCAGAGTATGCCACCTTATTGGCAATGGGGTATAGACTTAAGTCCCTTTTCTTTGTGGTAGCTAGAGAAGGATTTTTGTTGGCATTGTTTGGTTATTTACCAGCTTATTTCTCTGGTCAAATACTTTACTCAGTTATAAGAAGTTCCACTAAACTCCCAATAATAATGGACGCAGATAAAACCATTTTAATTTTCGTATTGGTTTTAGTTATGTGTATGGGGTCAGCAGCTGTTGCGATGCGTAAATTAGTTGACGCTGATCCTGCAGAAATTTTTTAACTATTGAAGATAAATGGTTAAGGCTAATAAATCAAAAAATAATTTTAAAAACCTTGAAACAGTCTCAATAAATAATTTGAGTCACTTTTATGGAAAAAATGAGAATAAAAAACAAGTTCTTAATGACGTTAATTTAAATATTGAAAAAGGAGAGTTGGTTCTTTTGAAAGGACCTTCTGGATGTGGTAAAACGACTCTTTTAACATTAATTGGTGCTTTAAGAACCTGTCAAAGTGGAGATTTAACGGTATTAAATAATCAGTTAAATGGAGCATCAAGGAAAACTCGTCAGATTCTTAGAAGAAGTATTGGAATGATTTTTCAAGGTCACAATCTTTTGAGATGTTTAACAGCAGAACAAAATGTCCAGATGGGCGCCGATTTAATAAAAGATTTAACATATTTGCAAAGACGTGAAATAGCACGGAATTGGTTGTCAGCAGTAGGATTAGAAGAACATCATAAAAAGTTGCCAAATGATTTATCTGGTGGGCAGAAACAGAGAGTAGCAATTGCTCGAGCTTTATCTGCTAATCCAAAACTTTTATTAGCTGATGAGCCAACTTCTGCTTTAGATAGCGTAACAGGAAGAGAAATAGTAACCCTTTTAAGGAAACTCGCAAAAGAGCAAAATTGTTCTGTACTTATGGTGACGCATGATCCAAGAATTTCTGATATGGCTGATAGGATATTAAATATGGAAGATGGTAAAATATATAGTGCTCATAGTGAGCTAATATAATTAAAAGTTAAAAATTTCATGTCAAAGAGAAGAAACCTAAAAAAGGAAAAGCAGGAACGTAATAGAGCCTATGCTAGAAAATTCAAAAAAAGGAAATTAAGAACTGATGGAAGACCTGATGGTGGAAACGTTACAGGTACAGCAAATAATGGCGGTGCAGCTGATTAGGGAATATCTTTTATTTTTATCTTTGAATTTTAATATATTAAGCATATTTAAGACATAACCATGAATGTAAGTATTGTTATACCGACTTACAATAGATTAGCCATACTAGAGAAATGTCTCTTTGCGCTTGAGAATCAAAAATTAAATACAAATATCAGTAATTATGAAGTAATAGTAGTTGATGATGGATCAACTGATGGGACAACCTTATGGATAAATAAAAACAAAGCTAATCTCCCACACGTTATTCTATATCAGCAAGAACATGGAGGTCCTGCACTAGGAAGAAATCTGGGAGTAATTAAATCAAAATATGAAATTATTATATTCATTGATAGTGATCTTATTGTTTTAGAAAATTTTATAAATTGCCATGTAGAAAAATTACTTGCTTCTTGGAGAAAAAATGATAAAAAATGTTTTACCTATGGCTCGGTAGTCAATACATCTAATTTTCTAAATCCTCAGAGTGAGAAACATAAAATAATGGATACTTCTTTTGCTTACTTTGCTACTGGGAATGTTGCGATATCAAAAGAATTGATTTTAAGTGTGGGATTATTTGATACTTCTTTTAGTCTTTACGGTTGGGAGGATTTAGAACTTGGAGAAAGATTAAAAAAAATTGGGACAAAATTAATTAAATGTCCAAATGCAGTAGGTTTTCATTGGCATCCGCCATTTAATTGCGAACAAATAGATTCATTAATAACTCAAGAAAAAGAGAGGGCAAAAATGGCGCTAGTGTTTTATAGGAAACATCCAAATTTAAGGGTTAGATTTATGATTCAATTAACTCCTCTTCATAATTTGCTTTGGCAAATTCTTTGTTTGGGAGGACTAATCAGTGTTGATAGAATCCTTCCTTTATTGAGATTCCTAGTAAATATAAGAAGAAATAGACTTGCACTTGAGATACTTAGGATTCCTCTAAATATGATTTACATTAAACAGTTAACCAAATTAAGATAAAAAACTTTTAGAAATACACATCACTTGCTAGAATAATTCTAATAAATTTCACACATCTGACAGTTTCGGGTGAATTATTAATATTAATTCCCCGTCAGATGGAGGCTAACCCGAAACCCTTTTTTAAATTATGGCTGTTGTATCACTATCAGAAATGATGGAAGCTGGTGCTCATTTTGGACATCAGACTAGACGTTGGAATCCCAAGATGTCTAAGTATATATATTGTGCGAGAAATGGAGTTCATATTATTGATCTTGTAAAAACAGCATTATGTATGAACAATGCGTATAAATGGACGAGAAACGCAGCAAAAAGCGGTAAACGTTTCCTATTTGTCGGTACAAAAAAACAAGCATCAGATGTAGTAGCTCAGGAAGCTACACGCTGTGGAGCTGCATATGTAAATCAAAGATGGCTTGGAGGGATGTTGACTAATTGGACAACAATGAAAGCTAGGATTGAAAGATTAAAGGATCTAGAAAGAATGGAAAGTAGTGGTTCAATAGCAATGAGGCCTAAAAAAGAAGCAGCAGTATTAAGGAGAGAACTTGAAAGATTACAAAAATATTTAGGTGGACTTAAGGGTATGAGAAGATTGCCAGATGTAGTTGTATTGGTTGATCAGAGAAGAGAATCTAATGCAGTATTAGAAGCTAGAAAATTAGATATCTCATTAGTATCAATGTTGGATACAAATTGCGATCCGGATTTGTGTGAAGTTCCAATTCCATGTAACGATGATGCCGTTAGATCTGTGCAACTTATTTTAGGGAGACTTGCAGATGCGATAAATGAGGGTAGAAAGGGCTCTAATGCCGAAAGAAAAAATTAAAATCCAATTTAAAAATTACTATTCACTATTTTTTATTACTTCAAATGGGAAACATTACAGCAAAACTTGTAAAAGATCTTAGAGACAAAACTGGCGCAGGAATGATGGACTGCAAAAAAGCACTTAACGAAACTG
>MWOX01000273.1 GCA_002026005.1 Prochlorococcus sp. HOT208_60m_808M21 | reverse complement strand
AATCTGAAGACGACTGCGTAATTGAATTAAACAATGGATGTTTATGTTGTACTGTTCAAGATGATTTTGTTCCATCAATAAAAGCTCTCCTAGAATTTAATCCTCCTATCGAATCAATAATTATCGAAACAAGTGGCTTGGCACTGCCAATTCCCTTAATTCAAGCACTTAACTGGCCTGAGATTAGGTCTTCCATTTACCTTGATGTTGTTGTTGGCATCGTTAATGGAGAATCAATGCTTAATGGTTCACCAATTAATGATTTAAATAAAATAACAAAACAATATAATGAAACAGATAAAATTGATCACAACGCCTCTATAGATGAACTTTTTGAGGAGCAACTAGAAGTTTCTGATATCGTTTTAGTCTCTAGATCAGATATCTTAAATGATGATCAGTTTGACGTTGTAAAACAAAAAATTCAAGGAAGTCTAAACTCATCAACACCAGTCCTAAAATCCAATAATGGCAAAATTGATTTGAACTATCTATTTGATTTTAATTTTAAAAAAGAGACTTATAAAGAGTTTTTAAATGAAGAACATGACCATAATCATGTTGAACTTGTATCAGATTCAATTAAATTAAATTATTTCCTTGAAAAAAATGACTTTGAAAAGGAGATGTCAAAAATCTTGGATGAATTAAACATTCTTCGAATAAAAGGACGCATTTGGATACCAAACAAATCATTACCTTTACAAATACAAATTGTTGGAAAGAAAATTAATACTTGGTTTGAAGAAGCTCCAGACAATTGTTGGAGACCAAATGATAATGCTGGGCTTGAATTAGTAATAATTTCCTTTGATGAAAAATCTATAAAAACTTTCAATAAAAAAATTAAAGAGAAATTTAAGATTTTAAGTAAACCAAAAATAGCAATTTGACATTATAGTTAGCTGCCGGGATACTTAAACAGTAGACAGCCCAAGATGGAAAATCCAAAAATTGCTTTAAAACAAATAATCTCTGACGAAGTTACATCAATTGATAAAATAAAATGTTCAAAATGTGGAGGGGCAGGAAATTTTAAAACACATGAAAATTCAAGAAGAACTTGCTTAGTATGTTTTGGTAGAGGCTACATAAACATCTAATAACTCAGAAAACCTTAAGGTAAAAATATTTGTTTATTAATCAATAGTACTTTTTATTAAAATTTAAACTAATCTTCTAGTAGAAATTAATTTTTAATTGGACCAATTTGCTGTAAAAGTTTTTGTAAGACTAAGACCCTCAGTTTTAGATCCAGCAGGGGAAGCTACCAAATCTGCCTCTATAAAACTTGGAGCCGAGGGAATAAAATCATTACGTATAGGAAAAATGATTGAGGTAAAAATAGAAGGTAATGGTGAAAACGAAGTAAGAGGAAAAATTGATTTATTGTGTGATAGGTTATTCGCAAATACTGTTATTGAAGATTATGAGTATTCACTAGAAAAATTATAAGATGGATAATTTTACTGTAGGAGTTGTTGTCTTCCCTGGTTCTAATTGTGATCGTGATGTTTCATGGGCATTGGAAGGTTGTTTAGACTTAAGAACAAAATACTTGTGGCATGAGTCTTCAGATTTAAGTGATGTAGATGCAATAGTTTTACCAGGAGGATTTAGCTATGGTGATTATTTAAGATGCGGAGCAATTGCGAGATTCTCTCCATTAATAAATGCCTTGGATGAGTTTGTTAAAAGCGGGAAAAGAGTCTTAGGAATTTGTAATGGGTTTCAAATTTTGACAGAATCAGGATTTTTGCCTGGTGCTCTTGTTGCAAATAAAAATCTTAATTTTATCTGTGATGACGTTGAACTGGACATCGTTTCTTCAAAAGGAGGTTGGTTTAATAATGTAGATGAAAAACAAACAATTAAATTGCCAATAGCGCATGGGGAAGGAAGATATCATTGTGATTCTGATACTTTAAAGAAACTTGTAGATAATGAATTGATTGCTTTGAGATATAAAAATAATCCCAATGGATCCTCATTCGATATCGCAGGCATAACTAATGAGAAGGGAAACGTTCTAGGTTTAATGCCTCATCCAGAGCGAGCATGTGACGAGATAATTGGTGGGACTGATGGTCTTTTTACATTAAAATCATTAATATTGAAATAAAAAAAGACCTCCAATTTTGGAGGCCTTTTTTTATTTAATTTGGGAAGAAATTAAACAGTAGCTTTTACTTTTGGATCCAAATCACCTTTTGCGTAAAGATCAGCAAAATAATTAGTGCTGTTTTGTTTGATCTTACTTGCTTGTCCTTCGCACCAGAACTGCTTGTATCTATCAAGACAAACTTGCTTCATGTATTTTCTAGCAGGCTTGTTGAAATGTCTTGGGTCAAAGTTTGCCTTATCAGCAAATGCTGCCTCTCTAACCGCCGCAGTGAAAGCAAGTCTGTTATCGGTATCAATGTTGACTTTCCTAACTCCATTTCTTATTCCCTCTTGAATCTCTTCAACAGGAACACCATATGTTTGAGGGATTTCACCACCATATTTGTTAATGATATCCAACCATTCCTGAGGCACTGAACTAGATCCGTGCATTACAAGATGTGTATTTGGAAGAGCTTTATGGATCTCAGCAATTCTGCTTATTGCAAGAACTTCTCCTGTAGGCTTCCTTGTGAATTTATATGCACCATGACTTGTACCTATAGCAATTGCTAATGCATCAACTTTTGTTTTGGCAACAAAATCTGCCGCTTCTTCAGGATCAGTCAAAAGCATGTCTGTAGAAAGTTCACCTTCAAAGCCATGACCATCTTCTGCCTCACCCTTTCCTGTTTCCAATGAACCTAAGCAACCCAACTCTCCTTCAACACTAACTCCAACTGAATGAGCAAAATCTACTACTTTTTTAGTAACTGCAACATTATATTCGTAACTAGCGGGTGTTTTTGCATCTGCCTCTAGAGAACCGTCCATCATTACTGATGTGAAACCATTTATTGCAGCTGAATAACATGTTGATGGCTCATTACCGTGGTCTTGGTGCATTACCACTGGAATATTAGGATATGTTTCTGTAGCAGCAAGGATTAGATGACGTAAGAAAATTTCTCCTGCATAATTTCTTGCCCCTCTTGAAGCTTGGAGGATTACAGGACTATCAGTTTCATATGCTGCTTCCATGATTGCTTGAACTTGCTCAAGGTTATTAACATTGAAAGCTGGAATACCGTAACCATTCTCAGCAGCGTGATCTAAAAGTAGTCTTAGTGGAACGAGGGCCATAATTAAAATAAGTTAAATGCTACATAAAGCATATGTTTCCGAGAGTTTAGTATAAAGAGGTATCAAATGTCACGTCATTAGATATACAAAATACTAAATTAAAGAAACTAATTTTATGACCCAGAGTATATTTTTAGAATTATTAAGTTAATAAGTGTAGCCTGCTACAAACAATTGCTCATCAGATGAAGGTTGGGATCCAGCTACATAAGCACCTTTTGAAGCTTCAGAGTTTGCTTGGGCTCTTGCTATTAATGCTTTTTGACCTCCTTCAACGTCGCTTCCTTTCCAAGCTTTTAAGCATGAGTGCTGTAATGCTCTTCCATAGGAGAATGAAACATTCCATAAAGCTTTCCTGTAAAGAGTGTTCATATTATTTAAATAAACAGAAGCAGCTTCTTCGCTTAACCCACCTGATAAGAAAATTATTCCAGGAACAGATGCAGGAACGCATCTTTCCATAGTCCTGATTGTCATTTCAGCAACTTTCATAGGATCAGCCTTTGTTGGACAATCTGCTCCATTAACAGTCATAGAAGGTTTTAATAGAGTCCCTTCTAGAAAAACCCCATTTGCTTGACAGGCGATATAAACCTGCTTTATTACCTCTTCTTGAATTTCAGCGGTTTTTTCAATAGTATGATTGCCATCCATTAAGATTTCAGGTTCAATAATTGGCACCAACCCAGATTCTTGAACTGATCTTGCATACCTTGCTAATCCCCAAGCATTCTCTTGAATTGATAGTTTTGAAGGACAACCATCACTTGTAATTTGCAGAACTGCTCTCCACTTTGCAAATCTGGCACCTTGTTCATAATATTTTGCTGCTCTTTCAACTAACCCATCTAGACCAGAGCAAAAAGTTTCTACATCCCCTCCTCCTGGAAGTGGATTTAGGCCTTTATCGACCTTTATACCTGGAATAATACCTAAATCATTTAGTTTCTTAACCATTGACTCGCCATCTTGGTGATTCTGATAAAGAGTCTCTTCGAAGAGGATTGCTCCACTTATGTATTTCCCAAGACCTTCTGTAGTAAAAAGCATTCCTCTATATGCCTTCCTATTTTCTTCAGTATTCTCGACTCCAATTCCAGCTAGTCTTTTACCTACTGTTTTAGTGGATTCATCTACCGCTAATATCCCTTTTCCTTTAGAAGCTAGTAATTGAGCATTTTCTTTAAGCTCATTTTTGTAATAATTTAAAGCCATTCTTTAATAATTCAGTTCAATTGATTTTTCCAGAATATGAAAAAAAAATAAAATCAATCCAATACTTTATCGGGTGATAATTGCTACCTATAAATGTATAGCCTTAAATTTTGATACTTAATCCACTTGTAGAAGATTCTCTTATGGCTTCGCAAACTTTATGACTAGCAAGTCCCTCACATAAGCCTGGGATTACAGGTGTTCCATTAATTATACTCTGAGCCCATAAATTTTGAATTCTCAAAACTGGAGCTATTCTCCCATCAGTCCATGTTTTTTCAAAATTAAAACTTGAATCTGCAGTTAGATTTTGTATTTTATTTTCGTTGTTTGAATATTTCAAATTAAAACCATGTACATAATCTTTTTGGTTTTCGCTTTTAAGAATTAGTGAACCTTCGCTTCCATATATTTCTAAACTAAATCCTCTACCATTTTTAGAAATTGATGATAAAGATACCTGACATGGAATAAGATTCGAGCTGTAGTTTGATATTTCTATATTGGCTAAACATATATCTTCACTTGTAACATCATTTAAATCAGATGAATTAGGAAAAGGTCTTTTTTTTATTGATGTAGCTAACTTTCCAGACACGTTTATTGCTTCTCCAAAAAACCAATTCAACATATCAAATGCATGAGTACCTAAAGCGCCAATAACTCCTCCACCTTTTTCTTCTAATGAATACCAATTCCAGGATCTTTTGGGGTCGGATCTACTGCCCATTAACCAATCTAATTTGACTAAATATATATCTCCTAAGATATTTTCATCAATAAGTTTTTTTGTCTGAAGGAAAAGAGGTACTGCTCTATATTCAAAATCAACACATACGCTTAAATTATTAATCAAAGATATTCTCTGAAGCTCTTCAATTTCTGAGGAGGATATTGAAACGGGTTTTTCTAGGAGCAAATTTTTATTATTCTCAAGAGCTTGTTTTGCTAACTTAAATCTTGATTCAGGAGGAGTCGCAATAATAATTCCATCAATTTTTGGAGATTTAACTAAGTCTTCCCAATTATGAAAAAAATCTAAGCCCGTTTCTTTTTCTAATATCGATTTTTGCTTTTTCTCGTAATGATAAATTGCTACAGGAGTTAAGTGATCAGACTGTTTTAATGCCTCTAAATGAACTTTTTTCCCAAACCCTAGTCCAGCGATTGCTATTTTTAATTTTTTATTTTTAGTATTCATTCTTATTCATTAATAAATTCTGAACAGCTATTTTCAATAACAACATCTATAAGTTCATCATTATTAGAAGTTTGCCATTTTGAATTGAATTGAGGAATTCCATTTATTGATATATCTTTGAACTTTTTCTCATTGCAATTAATTCTCATTACATAAAGTGATAACTCTCCATCATCATCAGAATTAGTTGGATTCTTAAAGAACTTTGTTAATACACTTATTTCACCATTTGGGAGCGACTTAATACTCCCTTTATCAAGCCATTCTTTCCCATCATCATTTTCTTTAAGTAGAACCCAATCAACATTTCCTATCGCATATGAATAGGAGGCAAAGTTTAAAATAAAGAGTAGAAGACTTAAAGATAAATAAAATATATTAGAAATTATTCTCATTTTATATATTTGCTTCTGCAAGTTTTTTTACACCATGAATTTTTAAAATTTTAGTCAGAGTATCCTTGAGATCTTTCCTTTTAACTATTACATCAACAAAACCATGCTCAAGCAGATATTCAGCTGTTTGAAAATTATCGGGTAATTTTTCTCTTAATGTTTGTTCTATAACCCTTCTTCCAGCAAATCCAATAAGTGCTTTAGGTTCCGCCAAAATTAAATCACCTAACATCGCAAAGCTGGCTGTTACCCCTCCAGTAGTTGGATGAGTTAACAAAGGCATATATAGGAGATTTTTCTCTTTATGTTTTTTTAGTGCTCCAGATATTTTTGCCATTTGCATGAGACTTAACATACCTTCTTGCATCCTTGCTCCTCCTGATGCGCAAACAATAAGAATTGGAAAATTTTCCAAAGTTGCTCTCTCAATTATCCTTGTAATTTTTTCACCAACTACTGAACCCATGGATCCTCCCATAAATCTAAAATCCATAACAGCTAATGCTAAAGGCATTGAATTCACAGAACAGATACCTGTTACGACTCCATCTCTTAAACCTGTACTTGCTTGACTTTCTTTAATTCGATCAGCATACGCTCTTCTATCTTTAAAACCCAAAGGATCTGTAGGACATAGTGAACTATCAAATTCTTTAAATGAATTTTTATCAGCAATTATATTTATCCTTTCATCGCTATTAATCCTATTGTGGTGTCCACAATTACTACAAACATTGAAATTTGAAATCAGGTCTTTTCTATAGGCTACTTGCGAACACTCTGAACATTTAACCCACAAACCATCTCCTTCGTCAGTATCTTGGGAAACTTTCCCAACAAATTGATCTTTACGCCTTGCGGCAAACCAGTCGATTAATGACACAACTTTTCCCTTTTTTTCTATTTAAATCTAAGTAAGGTACTTTTATCAAGAAAGATATATAAAAATTTGAGATCCTCTAGATTAAAAACTTCTCAAAGTTAAAAAATAATGATTTGAGTTGATAATCGAAAATTAATTATTATTTATTTTTCTCCTCAATCATTTTATGAATTATTGGAGTGAGAATTAGTTCCATTGCGAATCCCATTTTCCCTCCATTTACAACGATACTTGTTGGACTTGACATAAATGAATCATTAATCATTCCAAGCAAGTATTGAAAATCAATCCCCCATTTCTCTCTTGCCCCTTTTCTGAAATGTATGATCACAAAGCTCTCATCAGGAGTTGGGATATTCCTGCATATGAAAGGATTAGAAGTGTCAATTGTGGGAATTCTTTGGAAATTAATATCGGTTTTGCTGAATTGTGGGCATATATGATTTATATAATCAGGCATTCTTCTCAATATAGTATCCACAATGGTTTCCGCTGAGTAACCTCTTTCTGCGTTATCTCTATGGATTTTTTGAATCCACTCTAAATTTGTTATGGGAACAACTCCAACAAGTAAATCAGCATAAGAGGCAACATTGTATCCATCACCTTCGACCCCGCCATGCAAACCTTCATAAAAAAGTACATCTGTTCCCTCAGGAATATCTTCCCATGGAGTAAATTGCCCAGGTTCTAGGGATGTCCCAAGTCTTGTATTATGTTCTTCTGCTTCTTCAAGACTATGTAGATAATATCTTTTCTTTCCGCCTCCAGTTTCACCATAGATTTTAAAAAGTTCTTCTAGCTTGTCAAAAAGATTAGCCTCTGGACCAAAATGTGAGAAATTTTCACCTTTTGAAAGAGCGTCTGCCATAGCTTTTTTCATAGGCATTCTCTCAAATCTGTGGTAACTATCACCTTCTACAACTGCGGGAACAATATCTTCTCTGGCAAAAATATGCTCAAAGGCTCTTTTAACTGTACTTGTTCCTGCTCCTGAAGATCCTGTTACAGCGACTACTGGATGACGTTTTGACATTTTTTAAAAACAATATCTAATGATTCTGACAGGTCATATGCCAACTTTATGTTTTACTTAAAAATATTTTTTTATTTATTAATTTTTTTTTAAATTTCATCCATTATTTTATCTCCGATTTCACTGCAAGATAAAACTTCATTAGACCCATCAGCTAAATCTGCTGTTCTAAATCCTTTTGATAAAACTTTATCAATGGCAGTTTCTAAATTTTCTGCAGCTTCTTCTTCATTTAATCCAATTTTTAACATCATGGAAGCAGATAAAAGCATTGCAATAGGATTAGCTATGTTTTTACCAGCTATATCAGGAGCCGAACCATGAACAGGTTCAAAAACGCCTGGCCCATTATTGTTTAAAGAAGCAGATGGAAGCATACCAATAGAACCAGTTAACATCGCGGCTAAATCGCTTAAAATATCTCCAAATAAATTACTAGTTAAAATCACATCAAATTGACCAGGATCTCTAACTAATTGCATTGCTGCATTATCAACGTACATATTGCTTAGAGATATATTTTTATCTTTTGAGGTGAAATTTAAAACTGTATCTCTCCACAATTGACTAACCTCAAGAACGTTTGATTTATCAACAGAACATATTTTTTTATTTCTTTGGTTAGCAATCTTTATTGCTATTTCAGTTATTCTTTCTATTTCTGTCGAATCATAAACCATCGTATTGAAAGCTTTTGGGATTTTTGTATTTGTAATATGTCCTCTTGGTTTTCCAAAATAAATACCTCCTATTAATTCTCTTACAACAATAAGATCTACATGCTCAACGATTTCTTTTTTTAATGTACTTGCATTTAATAGAGATTTTCTTATTTTGACAGGCCTGATATTTGCGAAAAGGTTTAGGGCAGATCTTAACTTTAGTAACCCACTTTCTGGCCTTAATTCTCTTGCAAGAGAATCATATTTAATATCTCCAACACATGCTAAAAGTACTGCATCACTTTTTTTGCATTGATCTAGTGTCTCATCTGGAGCAGGAGTACCATATTTTTCATAGGCAATCCCTCCAAATAATTTTTCAATAATCTCAATATCGAAATTATGATTTTTTGAAAGCTTTTTTAAAACTTTTTTTGAAACTTCTGAAATCTCTGGTCCAATTCCGTCTCCTGACAATAAAACAATCTTATATTTCTTCATTTAAATTTTTGTTTAATAGAACAATAAATTATTGCTTGTCTAATTGTCTAAGTTTTTTTGCTAATTCTGGTAATTTTTTAAAAATACTTGAACTCCTTAGCCATGATTTATTTTCCATCGCAGGGAAACCACTAATTACCTTGCCATCTTCTATGTCACAATGGATTCCGCATTTTGAACTCGCGATAACATTATTACCAACTTTTACTCTATTATTAACTCCTACTTGCCCTGCCAAAATAACACCATCTCCAATATTTGCTCCTCCAGCGATACCAACTTGAGCTGCAAATGCACAATTCTTTCCAATTTTTACGCCATGACCTATTTGTATTAAATTATCCAACTTTGTTCCCTCATCAATAAAAGTAAATCCAATTGCGGGTCTATCAATACAACAATTAGTTCCAATTTCTACAAAACTCATTATTTTTACACCACCTTTTTGCGGCATCTTTACCCATTTGCCATTTTCAGGAATAAAACCAAATCCCTCTGATCCAATAACAGAATTTGAATTAATTACACAATTATTTTTTAGAATCGTATTTTCGTAAATAACACAATTTGGATGAATTATATTATTATTTCCTATTCGAACATTGCCTAAAATTGTTGATCCAGGAAGAATATGATTATTGTCTCCAATTACAGTATTTTCTCCAATATAGACATTAGGTCCAATATGGCAATCTGCTCCAATTATTGCTGTTTTATCTATAACTGCTGAAGCGTGAATTCCTGGTTTGAAATTGATAGTTTTATATAAACAATCCAATACTTCAGCAAATGCAATTCTTGGGTTTTTAACGATTATGTTTGATAAATTTAGTTTCTTAAGGGCATTAACGATTTCATCGTTATTAGTAGTTATGATTGCTGATGCTTTAGTTTGATCTAATTTTTCTTTAAGGATATTATTTTCTTCTAAAAAAGATATTTGATGTTTAACAGCAGCATCTAATGAGGCAGCATCATCTATATATAAATCTTCAAAAATATTGGCACTAATAAAATTTGAATTTCCTTTTTTTATTAGATCAACTAAATCACTTAAAAGCATTTTTCAGTTTTAATTTTTTTCTAAGAGAGAGCAAGAACATCTCTATGTACGACAATTATCGAGGAGTTGTTATTTTCTTTATTATTTAAGATACTTCTTAATTTGTCGCTACTTATTGATACTAAACCTTTTGCAACCTCTTTATCATTTGTATTTACGATTTTAACTGCCTGATTAATCGTAAAGTTTCCTTCTACATTCTTAACACCAACCGCTAAAAGTGAGGCACCTTTTTTTTTAATTGCAAAAGAAGCGCCATCATCTAAAGTAATTTTTCCTACTGTTTGAATTGCATGTGAAAGCCAACTTTTTTTGTTTCCTATAGGTTTTTCAACTGGATAAAATAAAGTCCCAATTTTATTATCATTAAAAATTTCAATTAAGTTTTTTTTATTAGTTCCATCAACTAGTTGGACTTCGACTCCTCCTTTTGTTGCTATTTCTGCAGAAATTAATTTTGTAGAAATTCCTCCTGTTCCCCATTCATTATTTGAGTTTTGAATATTTTTATCTTTAATTTCCTTTAATTCTTTATTATGAACTTCTTTAATAGGTTCCGCATCTTTATTATTACGTGGATCTTTTGAGTATAGATTTTCAATATCGGTTAATAAAATAAGCTTGTTAGCATTTATAGCCAAGGAAACTAAAGCAGAGAGGGTATCATTATCTCCATATTTAAGCTCTTCATTTGCTACGGTATCATTCTCATTTACTATTGGAATAACATTTAAATCGATTAATTTTTTTAAAGTTTTAGAAGCGTTATTAAAGGATTCTCGTGAATTGAAATCAGCTTTAGTTATTAAAATTTGAGCAATATTATGACCTAATTTATTAAATACTTTATCGTATAAGGACATTAAATTAACTTGACCTACTGCAGCAGTAGCTTGAAGGGTACTTAAATCATTTGGTCTCGTTTCAATATTTAATTTTTGGCAACCTAATCCAACGGCTCCACTAGTTACTAGAATTAATTTGTTTCCTTTTGAAAGAAAACTAGTAAAGGATCTAGAAAGGTTTTCAATAACTTCTTCTGTAGATGTTTCCTCAGTTCCTCTTAAAATACTAGTACCAATTTTTATAACCCAAGTTTTCATTTTATAAAATGAGAAATTAATTTTTCTATTATCAAAGTTAAATTAAACTTTATAGGCAAGCCATCTCTATTTAATCGCTTAACTAATATTGTTTTTATATCGCATCTATTCCCAACAATAATATCTGTAAAAATTCTGTCGCCAATAATGGCTATATTTTTTGGCTCTCTGCCAATTTCTTTAATAGCAGACAAAGTTAATTTTTTTCTTGGTTTTGATGCATTGTATTTATACCTTAAATTTAATTCTTTCGCTATTTTTGCGATTCTTTTTTTTGATGGATTATTACTTATTAGATATAAAGAGAAAAGTTTTTTAGATTCTATGATCCAATTTTTTACAGCTTTTGGGATCATATTAGATTTTCTATTTACTAGAGTCCCATCCACATCTAGCAATAAAGAATTAATTCCTTTTTTTTGCAATTCAGATTGAGAAATATTATATATTGGTAAGTTTGAATCCCAATTAACTTTTAGGATAGATCTCATTGATTTTAAAAACTACTTTTTTCAAGCTCAGTTTCAATTAAAGGTTGAATTCTATCGAACTCATCATCTTCAACTAATAAGACACCTTTGTCTTTTAATTTACCCACAATAAAAAAAGGATCTAGTGGTATATATAAACCATATTCTTGATCAAAAAGATTAAAGTTAACGAGCAATTCATAACTCTCACTATCATCATCAACGTAATCTTCTTCTAATTCATCGTAAATTGGTTCTTCAAGTTCTCCTGCTACTGTTAATGTAACTGCTGATCTGATAAGTCTTAAATCATGTTCTTGAAGAACTGCTTCAGCATTTTTTAGTATTTGTTCATTTTTATCTATTTTCTCAATTAGTTCAGGTTCATCTTTTTCATTTATCTTAAAAAGACTTACTGGAGTATCTACTGGCGTTAATAAAGCATATTCTTCGCCTTCAACACTTACTAATTGTTCAAGATAACAAAATAGCTCGTTTCCATTTGAGTCATTTAATAAAAGAGTCTGTGCATCATAAATATCATTTGAATTGGCTTCTTTCATTTAAAAATTATCTATCCTTTTTAATACTAATATTTTATCTGACGTTTACCAGCTATTTCTTCTAATTCAGGACCTTCTTCGATCCATTGTTCAAGTATTATTTTTGCTGAAAAACTATCAATCAATCCAGATTTATCTTTTTTTATTCCAAATCTTTCTGAAGATTCCCAAGTTGAACTATGTTCGTTGACGTAAGAGAATGGAAGCTTTAATTCATTTGAAAGTAATTGACCGTAATTTTTACAGTCAATAGCTTGAGTGGTCATTTGACCTTCCTCATCTAGCGGAACACCCACAATAAAACCAGTCAAGTTAAATTCGTTTATATAATTTCTAATGATTTGAATCTCTTGATTATTTTCAAACCGTTTTACTGCTGGAAGTATATTTGATGTTATGCAGAGGGGATCACAATAAGCTAATCCTATTCTTTTGTTACCTATATCCAAACTCAAAATTGACTTGGGTTTGGGTTTGCAAAATTTCACTTTGTTTTTAATGGAAAAGGAGATGGATACGGATTACCTTGTGGATTTAATTTTTCAAAGATTGATTCCAAAGATTGATTTATTATATTTACTTGTTTGGCTTCATTCTTAACTATTGTGTTCCTAATAAGAATTATTTCTTGATTTTTTTCTTTGAGATTACATTCTTCGAGAAAAAGATTTAATTGAGAATTTTCTTTATAAGTTTTTAAATATGAAACAGTTGATTTTTCAAAAAATCTTTTTATAAACTCTTTTAAAATAGTATCGAATCTCTTATCCCAATATCTACTTATAGTTAAAGTATAAATTTCTTCATTTTGATAATTAATATCTTTTAAAATTGTACATAAAACTGAATTTTCATATATTAAGGCACCACTCTTAGGGTTATTTCTTTTAAGAATGTCGTCTTGATCAAAATCTAAAATATTTCTTATTAAGGGAGATTGATTTGATCTTATGAAATTCACTATTTTTAATATATTTTGTTTATTAATGTTTTGGAATTCATTAATTAATTCATAGGCATTGGTATTTTGCTTCATAGATTTATTTAGATCAGAACCATCCCAAAGTATTATCTCTCCTAACGGCTGAAATCCTAATTCTCTTGAGGTTGATATGAGGTCAACATTATTTATATCAGCGTTAATTATCCAACTTGAAGTTTTGATATCTTTTATTGAGATAGATTTTTTTATCAATCCTAAAGTTAATTGTTTATCTGTTAAGGAACACTCGTTGTTAATCAACTTAGGCTTAGATATTTTTAAGCAAGTCTCTTTTTTGTTTAAAGGAAAAATATTCAAATAACCAATAATTTCGTTTCTATGTATAGCAATTATGCATTTATTTTTATTTTTCTTAAGATTATTTAAAAAAATTTTTAAGTCATCAAAGGTATTTATAATTGCCATCTTTAAAAACCAATTATTCAATTCCTTATTTTTAATATCTATTAAAAGATTAATGTGCCTTATATGGAGTTCTTCAAAAGTTACTTCAATTCCTTTTTTTGATTGAAAAGAATAAGAGGTATCTTTTTTCATTTACTTTTTTTCTCTTACTAATACTATAGGGGTTTTTTCATCTCCATTGCCAGCTGGATTAGATATTAAGTTTCTTTTGAGTATTTTATTTACTTTTTTATTTGAACTAGCTAAGATTTTAACACCTCCAAGATCATTAACATCGACAACAGCAACATCTATATTTAGGTAGTTCGAGACCTCCTTGCAAAATAAATCCGCATTGAGAGGACCCATAACTATACTCTTGTCATAAGGCGTAACTGTACCGCTTATATCATCGATGAGAGATGATTCTGAACCAGTTAACCTATAAAACATACCTTTAATACCAAATAATTTGAAGAGAAATCCAACAAATAGTGCAAAGGTTATTCTTGTGACTCCGATTCTATTTATTAATAATTGCATTCCGCAAGCTGTTGCGAGACTGCTTGTAGGGTGGAAAAAATAACATAAGGCTTGCGAAAATAAACTATATTCTAAATTTTTAGGGGAAATATATCTATTTTGCATAATCGCTAGCGGACTCTCACCTATTGTTAAAATATCATTTTCTTCTACAATTCCTTTGCAGTATTCAATCACAGTATTTACTGGGTTATCAAAGCAACCAAGTAAATCAGTTTTTATAGCAAAAGCTTTATATTTATTATTTAAAGGAATTTCAAAAACTTCTTTCGGCCTTTGTTTTTGACCATCTAAATTAATTAAAAAACAATCCTTATTATTTGAAATACCAAAATGTCCATAGTTCTCCCACAATACTTTTAACCATAGATATTTTATTTTTTTTCTAAAATTATTATTGCTAAATTTATATATGATTCTTACAAATAATTCTGAATTCGACTTGATAATTGTTGTTGGCCAGTAATTATTTAAATTCTTAATTTTATTATTTTCATATATATAGATATCTTCTTGATAATTAAAATTTTGGCAATATTCGTTACCTTTATTTTTAAAAAAATCTAATTCAAAATTTATATTAGATACCATCGTCTCTTTGGTTTTACTTTTATTAGTTATTTTTAAATCAATAATTAATTCATTGAAACCATCCTTTTTTTTTGTTTTGTAATTTATAGGTACAAGATTTAACTTTGATTTGGGTGAGTTTTTAATATATAAATCTGAAAGAATTAAAAAAATTAAAAGAACTAAGAGGATATTTATTAATATCATTATTTAATTTTTGTTTTTATCTTTTTTTTCAGAAATGATACTGTTGTATTCATTAAAACTTTCTAAAGAAAATGTCGTATCTTCTATATTAATACCTTTTAGTTCTCCTATAACTTTGTTTAATTCATCGATATTAATCATTCCATTTTGATCATATTTAACTTCACCATCACTATTTAAAATAATCGTTTGTGGGATTAATCCGTTCCAATAATAATTAGGTTCATTTCTAAGATCAGACTTTTCTTTATCCTGTAATTCATCAGTAGTTAGAGCAATGATGTCTATATTATTTCTCCATATCAAATCTAAACCAGATATTATCGGAGCTATAGCTTTACTATCTGCGCTATCGTCAAGATAAAAAAATAAAACTGCGACTCTTTTATTTTTTAATGATTCCTGAAGAGTTGTCTGGGGAGGAACTATGGCCCCATTTCCTGCGTATATAGGAAAGATGTTGCCATCGTAACTATCAGAATCTCTAGAGGCATTTGCTTTATATGGACTTAAGAAAATTAATGCTATTAGGATCCATTGAATTATTTTCATTAAAGTTTGAAAACTTACTTTGAACTTGATCTTCCTAATCCTTGAAGGATTCCTTTTCCCACTAAACCGATAGCTTTGCCAACGACCTTTGTAAGGAAAGTTACGAAAAGATTACCAATATACTTTACAGCAACTTCTAACTGCGGTGCTACGGCATCTCTTATCTCAACTAACAATGTAACTTGTTTTTGTAGCCATTCTAGATTCTCTAATTCTTTCTCCCTATTTTCATTTTTAAAGTAACGGGTAAATTTTTTATCGATAATATCAATATATTCTCGTTTACTCTCATACAAGTAGATAGGCATATAAATGTAGTCGTGCCAACGATTGTAGTTATTAATATTATTTCTAAATCTTTCAAAACTTCTTGTCGATTGTAATTCGGGATTTATAAGTACAGTTCTTAATTCAGGCCAATAAGAACAAATATTAAAAATTTCAGAAGCTAATAAATTACAGTTCCTTATTGTCCAATTTGAAATTATATTTTCAAGGATCAAAAAAGATTCTGTTTCATATAGAGGGAGTAATTTCCCATCGTAGTCAAGAGCTTCATTTTTAATAATTGGCTCAATAAACATTTTTGATTCATGTGATTCTCTATCTATCTCTTCGCAACTTACCTCACTATAAATATAGTCATTTATTGAAATAGATTCGCCTCCTTTTTTTAATCGAAAATAACTGTCTGTGATATTTGAAATTGTATTAACTTTAAGTTCTTTTATAAGAGAATTTAAATCCTCTTTAAAATCTTTTTCCTTATAGTTTTCCTTAATATTTTTTACTAAATTATCTAACTCATCTAACATTTTGCAAATTAGTCGTGAAATGAATTCTTTCTTTATTCCAGAGAGAATTATTGATGAATTATTAAATTCAACCTGTAAGTTAGTTGAGCTATACCTTTCTTTTAGTCTATCTAAAATCAAATTCCATATTTCTGCGGTGTTTTTATCTTTAATGAAAACAGTGTTTTTATTTTCAAGATTAATTTTATTTTCAGTGTAAACTGCCTCTGTATAAAGTTCTAGTGAATTACCCCATAAGAAAATTAGAAAAGATTTTGCAGTAATAAGTTCTCTTAATCTTCCTTTTAAAATGAATTTATAAAATTCTGGTGTTGAATCAGAGTTGACATATTTGAATATATAATTAATTTCAGAATCTATTTGTTTAAGGCCTGAAGTTAGAATTTTTTGACTAAAAGAGAGAGGCTTATTTTTGTTTAATTGAACTCGGGAATTATTTTCAATATCAAATACCCTTCCTCCATTTAAAATGGTATCAATAGATTCAAGAACTTTTTCTGCACTGGGATTTAAAAGAAAACCTTCAGCATTTAACGATGGAGGGGTATTTGCTTCATAAACAAATTCTCCAGAGAGAATTATAAGAAACTTTGACTCATCATATCTTTCTCTTAATTTTAATAATTCTAACCTTATAAGATCTTCTGATTGGAAATTAAGAACATTCCATATAACTAAATCTGGAGTTTTATCACCTGTTCCATTATTAAAATTAATTTCTAAATTTTGGTCTAGTGATGTTAACTTAAGCGATAAAGATTCTGCTATTAAGCTTGGAGCAATAATCAATATCGATTTTTTTGAAATTAATTCCAAGACTAGATTTCTTATCTCTTATACAAAATTAACTAACAATTACTGCAAACACCAGCCTTAAATCAATTTTTATACTCTTTTAAGCGTAGTAATTTGTGTTTAAATCAAAGTCATTTAATCTCTCTGCTGACAATACATTATTCGCTTCGTTTATCGTAAATTTATTTTCATATAGAGCTTTACCTACTATAACTCCAAAGAGTCCAGAGTTTTCAAATTTTACTAACGATAATAAATCAGAAATTGAACCAACACCTCCTGAGGCTATTACTGGAATATCTGTAATTTCAAGTATGCTTTTTATGAATTCTTCATTTGTCCCTTCTAAAGTCCCATCTGTATTTATATCTGTAACAATAAAACTAGCAATTTTAAATGAAGAAAACTCCTTTACTAGATCTGTGGCAAAAATATTAGATTGCTCAAGCCAACCCCTTGTACTAACTTTTCCATCTTTTGCATCTATCCCAACAATTATCCTTCCAGGAAATTTATTTGATAAGTCTTTAACTAGTTCTTTATTTTCTATTGCAGAGGTTCCCATGATAACTTTCTCAATACCATAAGAAAATAATTGTTCTATCCTTTCTTGAGACCTTATCCCCCCACCTATTTGAATAGGTATGCTAACTGTTTTTGCAATCTTTTTTATTGATTTATCGTTTGTTGGGGATCCGGTTTTTGCAGCATCCAAATCAACTATATGTATATATTTTGCGCCTTCGCTTTCCCAAAATTTAGCTTGCTCATGAGGCTCTTTTGTGAAGTCTTTTCTTTTATTAAAGTCGCCTTTAAAAAGCCTTACACACTTACCATTCATTAAATCAATTGCTGGTATTAGGTCCATAGAATCATCCTTTTCATTAATTACTTATTAGTAGTACTATTCAATATGTAATTCTATTTAAGATTACTACTTCAGTTAAATATTTTTTGAATATGAAAATTCTTGTAATGGGTGGCACTAGATTTGTTGGCAAGTCTTTGGTTGGAAAGTTATTAAGTAAAAATTATGATATTGATATTTTCACGAGAGGTAATAAAAGTAATCCTGAAAAAACAAATTTAATTAAGGGTGATAGAAATAATTCAGAAGATATCGTAAAGATAAGAAATGAAAAGTATGATGTTGTTTTTGATATTTCTGGACGAGAGTTAGAACAAACCAAACTTCTTATAGAAAATTTAGATAACTCTTTTAAGAGATATATATATGTAAGCTCTGCAGGTGTTTATAAAGATAATTGTGAACTACCCTTATCCGAAGTTGATCCAATTGATCCAGAAAGTAGGCATAAAGGAAAGTTTGAGACAGAAAATTGGTTAAAAAACCAAAAAATTCCTTTTACAAGTTTCAGACCTACTTATATTTATGGACCAGGAAATTATAATAAAATTGAAAATTGGTTTTTTGAAAGGTTATTTACTAAAAAATCTATACCAATCCCTGGTGACGGTTCTTTAATTACTCAGCTAGGCCATGTTTCGGATCTAACTGATGTAATGATTAGGTGCATAAATTTTGAAAATTCCAAAAATAATATTTACAATTGTTCAGGTGAAAAAGGAGTAACAATCAAGGGTTTAATTTATTTCTGTGCGAATATTCTTGGATTAAACCAAAATGATATTTCTTTAAGAACATTTGATTATCAAAAATTAGATCCTAAGTCTCGAAAGGGATTTCCAATTAGATTAAATCATTATCAGACTGATATCTCTAAGATAAAACGTGATTTAGAGTGGGTGCCAACTTTTGATTTACTTAATGGTCTAAAAGATAGTTTTGTGAATGATTTTAATAATAAAAAGAGTGAGGATTTTGATGAAAATTCAGATAATATTCTTTTTAATTCTTAAATAGCCCAATAAAGTCACAAAAGTCAGGATGAATCCTAACCAATAAAAAATTAAAGCCAAATTATTTAATAAGCTAATTTTTAATGGTGTAAAGAAGGTAATTACTGAAATAAAAAAGAAAAATGTTTTATATTTTCCTAACATTGATGCTGGTAAACCATCTTTTGTAGAGTTCCTTAGGCTAGAGATAATTAATTCTCTAAATAAAATTAATGACAAAGACCAGAAGGGTATAAAATTATTTTTACAAAGGAAGGTCAAAGGAATTAAATAGAATACTTTATCGCTTAAGGGATCAAGGATAGCTCCTAATCTGGTTTTAAGATTAAATTTCCTTGCAATTAACCCGTCAAAATAATCAGTTAAACCTCCAATAATAATCAATAAAAAGACATAAAAAGGTCTGTTAATTTCTAAAAAAAGTATTAATGGAAATACAAGGAAAAGGCGAGATATCGATAATAAATTGGGAGTATTCAATGCCAAATTTTTAAGATTTTTTCTTAATAACAAATTAGTTTGTTGTATATAAAAAATATATTACACTCTCAGCAAGCTTAAATTTTTAGTAAAAATATTAAATGGTTTTTGATGCTAGATTCTAAAATTTAATTTAAATATGAATCCTAAAGATTATAAACTCAACTTCTCTTTATGAATGATGATGTTTTATATTACAAAAATATTCCTTACATCTAATGCAGCCTCATAGCCTAAAGCTATTTCCAGAATCTGATTTGATAAATTCAATTAAAGAATATTCTTTATCGAATAATTTATACGGGTATGTTTCTGGAGTGGTTGGTAATCTTAGAACAGTTTGCATTCAATGCCCAGGTAATCAAGAGATAAATAAATTTGAAGGAAATCTAGAGATAGTTTCTTTAAACGGACATTTTAATAAAGGAGATGTTCATTTACATTTGAGTTTTGCAGATGAGGGATGTAATGTGTTTGGGGGGCATCTTGAGGAGGGATGTATTGTAAAAAAAGGTACTGATATATTATTACTTTCTTTTGAACAGAAAATTATTAATATCTCAAATCATGATTTAATCACTAATGAATCACGAGTAAAAGCATATATTTTAAAGGATTGTCCTTGGTCTAAAAGAGCAATTAGGTTGCTTAATTCTTTATCTATCCCTCATGAAGTTAATCTAATAGAAAATGATGAGAGCTTTCAAAAAATTATGGCTCAAAGTAACCATAATACTTTCCCTCAAATATTTTTGGATAATAAATTTTTTGGAGGATATGATGAACTTTCAGAACAAGCAAAATTGGATAACTTAATTTCATTTAAGTAATCTAAATTTTTTAACTATCACGATTAGTAAGCTTTTCAGCAACTAATTCGTCCTCTAACTGCTTTATTAATCTTGATACAAGACTTTGAAATTCTGGTTGACAGCCTTTAAATGCAGCTTTATGTCTTATTGGCTCATTTCTAGTTCTTAAATCAGTAAGCATTAATTGTAATGCGTCAATTTTGGAATTTATTTTCATAGTTTTAATTTATATGTTTACATCTTTTAAATCATTTGCATAGCTTTTTTAAAAGATATCTTTTTATTATCATTTGAACTTGTAACTTCTATTAATTTATTTATGGATTCTTTGTTTTTTAGAGAATCTATACAACATTGCGCAACTAATCTTCTTGGGATTGATCCATTAATTTGAGTATCCTCTTTTGAATAATTTATATTTTCTGATTTAATATCTTCATTTTCCTTTAATCCTCCAGGTCTAATAATAGTCCATTCGAAATTTGAATTGCGTAGAAAGTTTTCACCTAATTTCTTCCAAATAAGAATTAAACCAAATAAGTTTAATGGGTGAAATAATTTACCAGTACAAAGGGAACTAACTAAAATAACTCTTTTAATACCAACTCTTTTGCAACTCTCTAATTGCCTGTATACACCTAATGCATCAACCTTTGCAGGACCAGTTAAATCTAATGATGCTCTCGCTCCAGTCGCAATTATCAAAGAATCAATATCTTTTAAAGCTTCATCAAGTTCTCCTTTTTTGTCTAATGAAACCCTAATTGTTTCTAAACGCTCTAGTCCTGCTGAGACTTTTGAATTCTTTCTGATGATTTGCCTTACTTTATATCCTTTCTTAACTGCTTCTTCGGAAATCCTATAACCTGTTTTCCCCGATGCACCAGTAATTGCTATTTTCATGATAAAAAAACTAATTTAATTATTATATAAATTTCTTAAGGCTTTTTACATATAAATTTCTTTTTTCTTTTGGGATAAAGAGTGCGACATAAAAAACATTTTGTTCCATCACAACCTCTTGCTGTACAGTATTCTCTGCCATAAAAGATTATTTGCAAATGTAAGGAGTTCCAATCATTAATAGGAAATATTTTTTTTAGGTCTTTTTCTGTTTGAACTACGCTATCGCCATTTGATAGGCCCCATCTTTGTGCCAACCTGTGTATATGAGTATCCACTGGGAATGAGGGTATTTTAAATACTTGAGACATTACAACTGATGCTGTTTTATGACCTACCCCTGGAAGAGATTCAAGCCTCTCAAAAGAATCTGGGACCGTACCATTATGTTTCTCAATCAATAATTTAGATAAGTTATAGATGTTCTTTGATTTTTGATTAGATAGACCTAAAAATTTTATGTATTCGTAAATCCCATTAATACCTAGCTGAATCATCTTTTCTGGATTATCTGCAACTTTAAATAAGCTTTTTGTTAATTCATTAACTTTCTTATCTGTTGATTGAGCACTTAAAACTACGGCGACTAGAAGAGTATATGCATTTGTATGATCAAGGGGTATTGGAGGCGATGGATATAGCTTTTTGAGTTCCTTGCGTATTATTTCAGCTCTTTCAGACTTTCTCATTAAATTTGAAAATTAAATGGTGTATAAAATTATACACGAGATATTTTAGGTGAATATTTTCTGCTAACTTAATATATTTGAATAAGAAGAATTTAGTGAAAAATGATGCCTTAAGAATTGATGATTTGCATCATAAATATGATAAGCGGGAATGTTCAAATTGGATATTAAACGAAATTAACCTGAAAATTGAAAATGGCGAATTGCTAGGGTTGCTTGGTCCTTCTGGTTGCGGAAAAACTACTCTTTTAAGATTAATCGCAGGGTTCGAATATCCCTCTAAAGGGAGGATTTCTCTAAATGAAAAGGAAATTTCAAGTAGAAAAAAAATTCTTAGTCCTGAGAAAAGAAATATTGGTATGGTTTTTCAAGATTATGCACTTTTCCCTCACTTAACTGTTTTGGAAAATGTAATTTTTGGTTTGAAAAACAAAAAAGACAGATCAAGAGTTGATTATTTATTGAATGTTGTTGGTCTTGATAGTTTTGTTGAAAGGTACCCACATGAACTGTCTGGAGGCCAAAAACAAAGACTCGCAATTGCGAGAGCTCTTGCTCCAGGTACAAATTTTATTTTATTAGATGAACCTTTTTGTAGTCTTGATATGCATGTCAAACTAAAATTGAGAAGTGAACTCCCTAATATCCTAAAAGGTTGTAATGCAAGCGGATTGATGGTTACTCATGATCCGGAAGAAGCGATGTCAATTTGCGATAAGGTCGCTGTTATGAATGATGGGAAAATACATCAAATTGATACACCAATTAACCTTCTAAATAATCCCAAGACCATATTTGTTAGTAGTTTTATTTTGGGTAATAATATTATTAATCTCAAAAAAAATGGTAATTCATTTATTTCTTGTTTAGGTGAAATAAATTGTTCAGAGTATTTGAAAAATACAGGTATCAAAAGCATGTCAATTTCGCCTAAATTTATTTCAATTAAAAGATCAGAATCCGGCGATGCGATTGTTAAATCTAAAGAATTTCTTGGAGAATTTCTTATATATAAAGTATCTATTAATGGAAACATATTAAGGGTTAGAACTGATATTAATAATCTCCTTAATAATGGCGATAAATGTTATCTTTCTATTAATACAAATAGTTATTATTTTTTATATCCTGGAGCATATAAGGAATATATATAGACTTTTTTTATAAGCAATTACACTTGCCCCCCTTCCAATTAGAGCATTTTTTCTTTTTACATTTCTTTTTTTTACTGTTATATATTTTATTACTTAATAGCAGTTCAGAAAATCTGTACTGTAAATTCATTTATAGTATTGAGATTGATTTTCATTATCATATTATTTAATTTAATTTAAAGGATTAATTAATTACTAATTTATACAAAATGTTGTATTATTTTATTAGTCTCTTGTATGTCAATGAAAGAAAATAATCTAAAGTTAAAGAAATTAATTAATTTTGGTCCATCTGGAAGAGCTGTAGCACAACCAATTGACAAAAGTTTATTGGATAATATTTTTGAACATTTAACAATGGAAAGATACGCCAATGTTCAATATTTTTCTATATACCTCTGGTTTCAAGAACGTGATTTAAATGGATTTGCTTCTCATTTTCTAAGTGAATCACAAGGTGAAATGGAACATGCTCAGAAATTTGCAGATTACTTAATCGCAAGAGGACAAAGCGTAAAATTAGATGAAATTCCTGCACCAGTTCAAGCATGGGATTCAATAGAGGATCTGATTTCTTATTCTTTCAACATGGAGGCTGATTTAACTTCATCTCTGCAACAACTTTATTCTATTTCAGAAAGAGTTTCAGATACAAGAACTAATGTATTTTTAGATCCAATCATTGAGGCTCAAACTAAATCAGAAGATGAATTCGCAAATATACTTGGTAAAGTAAAGTTTGCTTCTAATCAACCTTCTGCAATCTTATTGATAGATAGTGATTTAAAGAAAAAATAGATTACTTTCAAATTTATTTTCATTCAATGTTCTTTTCGTTATTTCAACAAGTAAATTAGAAAAGTTAATATTCTCAGTATTGTTTTTATTTAAGAGCTCAGCTATTTTATAAATCTCATTAACTCTTTTAAAAAGATTTCTGTTTTCAGAAAATAACCTACCCTTCAATGCTTTATTTTCTGTTGATTTGTAGGATTGCTTGATATTTCTGAGTCTATTCGATAAAACTTCAACTTCTATTAACAAGTTGTTAGTAAGTGATTGTGATTCCTTCATATTTTTATAGCGGCGATGTTTCAATAAAAGAAGGAGCAACACTAACTGTTTGGGTTCCAATAGGAGCTATTAATAACTCAGATGATCTTAATTTAGAAATTAATCTTGTTGATGTTACTCGTGTAGAACCGATTAATTCACCAATCCTTTCATGAGTTAACCTAAAAGGTAACTCACACCATTGACCACATCTTCTACCTAGACGATTTACTAGTATTGAAAACAACGCTTGTAATCGCTGTTCTGCATTTCCTAAGTGTCTAATCCTAAGGAGTTGCAAAGTCCATTCATTTACTGCATCGAAACCAATATTCTCATCAATATTTACATTGCTGTGAAAAGACAAATCTGTTAGTGCTTCTACACAGACACCTTCGCTACATAAAAGGTCGGTTCTTAATTGATCTCCTGATTGTAAAAATGCGAGTGTCATTCCTTCAGTTTCTTCACATGGACAATAAACTCTTGCAATTCCACTTTCAACTTCTAGGCATGTCCCTTTTGGTCTTGATGAAGGATCTATTAATACGGATTGTCCAGTTATTATTCTTACTGATTTTGACGGAGATTCTCCATAGCTATGGAAATTCATTTATTTAAACATGATAATGAGAATTATTATCAATTATGCACTAAAAAATTGCTTATTGCAATAGATTCTCATTATCATAACATTTCTGAAGTTTTTCTTTACAAAGTATTTATGAATATAATTTAGATAGAATTTCAAAATAAGACATTTTAAATTAAATGCGCGTAAAAAGAGTTTGCTTTAATTGTGGAAGTTCTTCATTCGTCTCAGACCGATCTTTAGGAGGTAAGATTGTCTGCTCTAAATGTGGATCTTCTTCATTTAAAAATAAATCCTCTTCATTTTTAAAAAGTAAAAAATTAGTATTTCTTGCTATTGCGATAGCTATTTTTATAATTGTTATTTAGATAATCTGTTTATATTCCAAAGTCCATTATTATTTGTTACCTCTACTTGAATACCAAATAACTTATTAAAATTTTCACTATTCATAACCTCATTTTGATCTCCATCAGCGATTATTTTGCCATCTTTTAGCATTATGACCCGGTCATAAATTTTGGTAATCGTTGAAATATCATGAGTGACGCATAAAATTTTCGTATTTAATTTTGATAATTCATTAACCTTATCAATTACAAAAAACTTTGATTTATAATCTAAATTTGCAATTGGTTCATCTAGGATTAAAATTGCCGGTTTATTGATTAATGCCCTTGCAATGAGAGAAATTTGTTTTTCTCCATCTGATAAATAGGAAAAATTCTTGTTAGATAAATTAGAAATATTCATTTTCTTCATGATTTTTTCCACCTTATAAGAATCTCTTTCAGATTTTTTTTCTACGTAACAATATCTTCCATATAGTCCACTTAAAATTAAATCAAAAACTTGTAAATTTGGATTTATTCTATTTTTTATATCATTATTTACGGTACCTATTTTTTTTCTTAGTTCCCATAAATTTACAAGTTCTTTGTCAAATATCTTTAGTTTCGATTCATTAGCTACTACTGGGTATAAGTTTCTATTAATTATTTCAATTAGAGTTGATTTACCTGACCCATTTGGTCCAATTAATATTACATTTTCTGAATAAGATATCTTTAAATTTAAATCTTTAATTACTCTAAAGCCATTTTTAAAACAATTTATATTTTTTGCGTCAAACCAAAATTTATTAAACACTAAAACTTATTACTCCAAAATATAATCAATTGAATCGAGCTTAAAATAAATATAAAGAGATAAAGCCAATTCAACCATGAAGGTCTATCTACTTTCTTCATGGATTATATTATTAACATAAAGAAAATAAGAGGAGCAGCAAATCTTACAAATGTTTTTCTAATAATATCTATATTATTTGCAATTTCTAACTTCTTTATCTCAGGAGGATATTTCAATATAACTTTGTCATATACATCAAGATTTTGGGTTTTGTTAATATTTTTCCATGGTTCATCTTTATCTTCAGACTTCTTATACCACTTCCAAAAATAATTTATTATCCTATCTTCTCCCAATAATTTTATTTCATCCTTACTTATAAATCCCATATCGTGATTATATGTTTGTGTTTTTAAAATCATATAGTCCTCATCGAATATCTTATAAAAAATCTTTCTTTGAGTCTCTTTAAATAATAAGAGATTATTAAGGAGTTTATTTTGCAGAAATTTCCTGTAGTGTCTTACTATCACTCTTGCTTTGTTGTTTCCTAGAGGGATATGATCTAAAACTTGTAAATATCTTGATGAGGAAGGATCGCCTTTGTAAATTAATATCCTTCCTGGAGGTATGTATTTTATCCGAATAAATTCTTTTGTAGGGTCATTCTTGTAATAATAAATACTTTCAATGTATGAGGGATTAATATTAATTTTCTGGTTAAAACTAACTAATACGTTTTTATTCACATCTTTATCTGGGATTGTATCGCCATGAACCCAAAAGATATGAAGGATATCTAGGTGATTTTCAATAATCCTAGACCAATCACATTTGAAGTCGACTAATACCTCCTCAAAGACATAATCCTTATGTGAAAAACCATTTTCATATAATTCGTAGTTACTTATAGGTGTATCTTCACTTATATTATTTAAATCAGTCTCAGATTTTTTAGAAAAATGTACAAAAATATATCCATTTTTTTCTGAAGTTTTGTATTGAGATAAATGAATCCTTTTGGCGTAGTTATCGTAGTTATTATCAACTATATGGCGACATGTTATTCTGTCGAGATTTTGGCAACTTCCTCCAGATGAAAACTTAGCTCCATGATATGGGCAGGTTATTACTCCATCTGATAATGTCCCTCCAAAAAAGGAGGCCCCTCTATGTGGACAAATATTTTTAATGCACCTAACGTTTTTATTTTCATCTCTATAAAGAACAAGAGGCTCATCATAGAGTGAGAAATAATATAGCTTATTTTTTTTTAGTTCTTTAGAGGGACAAATTGCATACCAACCAAATAAACCTATATTTAAATCTTTTTGATTTTCTCTAATATCAAACGAGTCAATTTTTACTACCGTTCCTTTTTTTAATGGCTTAAGAACGGTATTAAAGTCTTTTGATTTAAAAAAATTAATTTGTCTGTTTTCCATAAATTAATTTCTTTTTTTTAAATGACTGTTTATCTTTCGGAACTATAACCCAAGTAAATAATCAATTTCTTATAAAAAGAAAATTCTCTATTATTTGTAGCAATAATTATGTAGTTATCGAAAAATATTGAGTCTCTATCGTATCTATGTATCCTTATTTCATGTTTTTTGTATCTTTTGTGATTCTTTCAGATTTTTTATGTAATCAATAGCATCATCAATATTTTTGTGGAAATTACATTGACCCAAATAACAACCTATAAATCTTAAAAATTTTCTTTTGCCACCACTAATTTCATATCTATGTATTGTTCCGCCATCAATAGGAGCATAAATAAGTTCTGGTAGTGCCATATTAATTTTGTATTTAATACTTAATTAAACAATAATTCATGTTTAAATACATTTCCATAGCTCAATCCATATATTTAATAATTAATTTACTTATTTTTGGATAATTATTTATTGAATACTAATCTATTATTTGTTATCTATTAATTATTATTATGGATTTTTTATTATGCCAAAAGGATTTAGGCGTTTTTTAAAAAATTCACCAAAAAAAAAATTCAAATTATAAAATACTCATTTAGAGAGTTTTTATCATCCAAAATATGAAATAGCTGTTGTGGTTAATAAATTTTTAATATATATATTTTTAATATTTATATTTTTAATAAAACATAGTCGGGAGAGTTAAGTTTTAAACTATATTAAACTTGCAATTTTTGAAATATTATGATCAAAAGGG
>MWOX01000272.1 GCA_002026005.1 Prochlorococcus sp. HOT208_60m_808M21 | reverse complement strand
AGATTATTCATTGCTTTAGAAATCCTTTAGATAATATCATTTCAATTTACCGAGCACATTTTGTTAATGGGAATCAATACTCCTCATCTCTAGTTGATTGCGCAAAAACTTATTTAGACCAAGAGAAAATAATGTCAGAATATAAAACTAGATTCCGAAAAAAAATATATGACTTAAATTATAACTCTTTAGTGAGAAACCCAAAAAAGGAGATTAAATCTTTGCTTTCTTGGTTAGTTTGGGAATGGAATGATTCTTATTTATCGCCACATCAAAATCCACGTTCAGTTTTTACAGCAAGTAATGTTCAAGTTCGTTCCCCTATTAATTCACAATCAATTGGTGGATGGAAGAAGTACAAAGAGATGCTTCAACCTGCAATTGAAATAATTACTAAAGTTGATAAATATAGAGACTTGGTTTTATAAATTTAGGCAAATATATTAAGCACCCTAGTAAAGAGAAAATATTTGATTCTAGAGAGGCGATAAATTTGAGATATTTTTAATTTAATCAGTAAAGAAAAAATCTTTCTATGATTTCTTCGTGAAGACGATGACAAAGTAACGCAGCAAACTGGCGACAAACCGATGGTTTAAAAACCAAGTCATAATGTCATTTTACTATCTTTATTTTATTACGACAAACTTGCGACAAACAGCAAGAATGACGATATGACTGCATTTTTACCCTATGGACTATTCCCACTCAATAGTTCCAGGAGGTTTGCTTGTAATATCATAAACAACTCTATTGACTGAATCTACTTCGTTTACGATTCTATTTGCAATCCTCTCCAAAATATTAAAAGGAATTTTTGACCAATCCGCTGTCATACCATCCTCACTTGATACACAACGTAAAACTATTGGCCATGCATAAGTCCTTTTATCTCCCATCACACCCACAGTTTTAACAGGTAGTAATACTGCAAAAGCTTGCCAAATATCATTGTAAAGACCTGTTTTTTTAATTTCATCTCTTACTATCCAGTCTGCATCTCTTAAACAATCAAGTTTTTCGTTATTTACCTCTCCCAAAATTCTTATAGCTAATCCAGGGCCTGGAAATGGATGCCTCTTTATAATTTCATCCGGCAAACCTAAAGCAGCTCCTACTTTTCGGACTTCATCCTTAAAAAGTTTTCTTAATGGCTCAACTAATTTAAATTGTAAATCTTTTGGCAATCCACCGACGTTATGATGACTCTTTATTTTTACAGCTATTCTTTCGCCAGTCTTAGGATCAATATTAGTACCAGCACTTTCAATAACATCAGGATAAAGAGTACCTTGGGCTAAATACTGAAAAGGGCCCAATCTATTACTTTCTTCCTCAAATACTCGAATAAATTCTTCACCTATAATTTTTCTTTTTTGTTCTGGATCAGTAATACCTTTTAATTTGGCAATAAACCTTTCCCTTGCATTAATATATTCAACTTTTATGTGAAATTTCTTATCAAAAAAATTCATTAAAAATTCTGGTTCACCTTTTCTCATAAAACCTTGGTCTATAAACATGCATGTAAGCTGATTTCCAATAGCTTTATTGAGAAGAAAAGCAAGAGTTGAGGAATCAACTCCTCCTGACAACGCAAGCAAAACTTTTTTATTGCCAACTTGCTCTTTTATCCTGGGAATAGTTTCCTCTATATAGGTTTCGGTTGTCCAATCAGCCGCGCAACAAGAAATTTTATAAACAAAATTTTTAATCACAGTCATCCCAAACTCTGAATGAATAACTTCAGGATGAAACTGTACGCCAAATAATTTCTTTACATCATTTGAAATTGCAGCATGGAGAGTGTTCTCAGTATGAGCAATTTTATTAAATCCATCAGGCAAACAATTAATAGAATCACCATGACTCATCCACATTATAGATTTATCTTCTACATCAGAAAGGAGGTTCGATTCTTGATCTATATTTATTGGTGCTCTACCATATTCAGCTTTTTTGGTTGCTGAAACAACAGATCCTCCAAGTTCTTTGACCATTAATTGCATTCCGTAGCATATGCCCAGAATAGGAATTCCTAAATTAAAAATTTTTTCATCACATTTAGGAGCATTTTGTTCATATACAGAATTAGGTCCTCCACTCAAAATGATCCCTTTAGGATTGATATCATTAATTTCTTCAATTGAAATACAATTACTTACTACCATAGAAAAAACATTAGTCTCTCTAATTCTTCTTGCAATCAATTCAGAATATTGAGATCCGAAATCTAAAATTAATATTGAAGGATCTCGTTCTTTTTTTAAAGGTGTTTGACTCATGTATAAAAGTTAGCTCAATTTATTTACAAAAGCATAATGAATCACAAATTAATCTCATCGAAAATAAGAAATATACTTATTACCGCAAATTCCAGCCCACCTGATTTTCCTTTTTCTATCAAAAATGATTGATGCTATTTCCATATCTGTTTTTACATACCTATTGACATAATCATGAGAACGCTTTTCGATAGTATTTGTTAAATTTTGGAATAATTTCTCAGCTATAGATTTATTAAATTTTTCAAGAATTAATAAGGCATCTTCAAGAGTTTTTAATTCAGATAATTTAACTACTATTTCAGATGGTATTTTTTCTTTAACGGCTAAATAAACGAGGATCTCTATTCTTCCATCAGCTAAATGATTATGTGTATGAAAAATACCCCCTGCTAATTTAATTAACTTTCCGTGATAGCCAAAAAGGATTACAGTTTTAACTTTTTTAATTGCAGCATCGACTATTAGAGGTCCTATCCAATTTCCAACTTTTATGATTGGCAACTCAACATTATAAGTTTCTGCCAAATTTAAACCGTTTTCACCAATAACAAAAACAACTTTCCCTTTAAAATCATTTTTAGTCAAATTCGCTAACTTTGTTTTAGCTTCCTCTAATTGATCAGGTGAAGCACTCGAATAAGTCTCTGCAGAAGTTCCAATAATAGATAATCCATCGACAATACCAAATGACTGATTACTAGTTCTTTCAGCTAAAAACTCCCCATTTGGGAAAACAATTTCTAAATTCAAATTAAAACCATTCGGAATAATATCCAATAAATTTGAATATAAAACTTCTTTAGCAAAATCAGAAATGCATATCGCTGATGTATTCTCGTTGATACCTACACCAGATCCTGCAATAATATTTATTGGAGTTTTTTGAACAGAATTATTAAAAGAAATTTTTTCTAAAGAGGCTATTGCCCATATTTCTAAGTTTTGTGTAATGTCAAGATCTAAGCCAGACTTTGCAAAGGAAATTCCTAATGCTTGCGAGTCATGTTTAAGTAAGCCAACAGAATGAATCTCAATTTTTAATTCTTTTTGTTCATTAGGAATTTTTATTAATTCAAAATTCTCAAATGGTAACCCTACTAGTTTTTTTAATGCTGACCTAGCAGCTCCAGCAACCCACAAAGGTAAAGAAAATCCTTTTTTCAAATCAAGTAATTGAAAAATATATAATGAGAACTAATCTAAGAATGACCTATTTAACAAAAAGTGGCCATACAACAAAAATTATCATTGATGATTCCTGGACCCACACCAGTTCCGGAAAAAGTTTTACAAGCATTAAGTAAGCATCCAATAGGCCATCGCAGTAAAGAATTCCAAGATCTCGTAGAAAGTACTACTAAAAATTTACAGTGGCTTCATCAAACACAAAATGAAGTTCTAACAATTACTGGTAGTGGAACTGCCGCAATGGAAGCAGGAATAATAAATACCTTAAGTAAAGGAGACAAAGTAATTTGTGGAGAAAATGGTAAATTTGGCGAAAGGTGGGTAAAAGTTGCTAAAGAATTTGGACTGGAAGTAATAAAAATTAATTCTGAATGGGGTTCTCCACTTGATCCAGAAGAATTCAAAAAGGTTTTAGAAAAAGATGAACAAAAAGAAATAAAGGCGGTTATTTTGACTCATTCTGAAACCTCAACAGGTGTAATTAATGATCTAGAAACTATTAGTACATATATTCGCGCGCACAGCACAGCTTTATCAATTGTTGACTGCGTTACAAGTCTTGGAGCATGCAATGTACCAGTAGATGAATGGAAATTAGATATCGTTGCTTCAGGATCACAAAAGGGATATATGATACCTCCAGGGCTTAGTTTTATAGCAATGAGCCCAAAAGCATGGGAAGCTGCAGAAAAATCTAATTTACCAAAATTTTATTTAAATTTGAAATCCTACAGAAAAAGTCTTTTAAGTAACAGTAACCCATATACTCCAGCAGTTAACTTGGTTTTTGCTTTAGATGAAGCTTTAAAAATGATGAGAGAAGAAGGCTTAGATAACATTTTCCTAAGACACAAAAAACACAAATTAGCAATGAGCAATGCAGTAAAGGCTTTAAATCTAAAATTATTTGCTGATGAAAAATTTTTAAGTCCTTCTATAACTGCAATAAAAACTGAAGGAATTGATGCTGAAGAATTTAGAAAAACAATAAAAAATAATTTTGATATTTTACTTGCTGGTGGACAAGATCATTTAAAGGGGAAAATATTCAGAGTGGGACATTTAGGCTATGTCAATGATAGAGATATTATTTCAGTAGTTTCTGCTATAAGTAATACACTTCTTTCCCTCGGTAAAGTTTCAGCCCAACAAGCTGGTGAAGCATTAGTTGTTGCATCAAAATATCTAGAAGGAAATTAAGTTAGGTTCCTGGCTCTTCAACATTTCCTCCTAATTCAACAATCTTTTTTCTTAAGATTAATGATTTTTTTTCATCTCCCTTAGTTTGAGCTATTGCAAGAGCAAACTCTAATTTTTCAAGCTGGTGACCGCCCTCAAAAAAAGATAATTTTTTCTTAATGCGGCTTCTATTAGCTTTGTATGAAATTTGCGAAGACATAAGAATTCAAGCTTTAATTAATATTATGCCAATAAAAGGGGACATTACGAGAGTAAAACAAAAATCTAATTTGAAAATAAACCCTAGCAAAAAAATATTTTTCTAATATTATGTCGAAACATCTCTCAAATTTATGCCAAACATAAACCTTATCTATTATCTGATTGCAGGTGGAATTTTTGGAGCTTTAGCTTTAAAAACTGGAATTCCAGCGGCACCCCTTGCTGGAGCTCTAATTGGCGCAAGCATATTAAGCATCAGTGGCAAAGTCGATATAGCAGAATGGCCAATTGGCACAAGGACAATTTTAGAAATTGGAATTGGAACAGTTATTGGTACATCTTTAACTAAAGACTCAATGGTTGATCTTCAAAGCTTATGGAGACCTGCTATTTTAATAACTTTTACTTTGGTTATTACAGGATTAGCAATTGGATTATGGACCAGCAGATTACTTAATATAGATGTGATAACAACAATTCTAGGTGCTGCACCAGGAGGCATTAGCGGTATGAGTCTTGTAGGATCTGAATACGGGGTAGGAGCTGCAGTAGCAACTCTTCACGCAGTAAGATTAATAACTGTGCTTTTAATTCTTCCTTTAATTGTGAAATGCTTGAATTTATTTGGAGTAATTAAATCTTAAATTTCTATAGACATATTTACAATAAAAGATATTTTTAAATAGAAGATAAAAGCCTAATGCAAAGATTAAAGAATAAAAAACTAATACCATTAGCGTTTGGAATTTGCACATCTTTAACCTTTACTACGTCAAAAGTAAATGCAAGTTCATTTGCAGCAGAAATATTTTGTACTATGAGAGATGGTGGAAATGACCATGAAAGTAGTTGGGATGCAGCTTATACATATATAAAAAAACAAAAGGGAGGATTTTTTAAAGTTTCACCTAAAAATGCAGCAGCGCAAATTACTGAAACAGTGATAAGAGAAAAAGAAAAATTTAGTTATTGCGTTGCATATTTAGATAAACTTCATCCAAATAGAAAACTAATACGAGAATTAGAAAAAGAAGAAGAAAAAAAAGAAAAAGAAGCAAAAAATAGAGAAAAGAAAAGAAAAGAATTAGAAAAAGAATTAGAAGAAACTAATAACGAAATTTCTGATGAATTTAATGATGAAACACTTGATAGATATAGTTATTAATTAAGTTTTCCAAAAGAAAATAATTCTTCTAAATTTAATAAATACTTTTTGTAACTAAACATACTAAATCAAATTTTTTACTAGCAAATTTAGTCTAAAAAGAATAAATAAATGTTGACTTTTATGATATTCAAGCGATTATTTATTTAACTAAATATTCTGAATGCATATTAATGATGCGGTGTTTTTAGAGGATTTATGTCCTAAGTTCAGATTAAGACAATGGCGAAAATCTATTCATAAGTTTACAGGAAAAAGTTGTATATACTGCGGAAAACCATCTGAATCTATTGATCATGTAATACCACGAAGCCAAGGAGGCTTAAGTACAACTGAAAACTGCGTCCCTGCATGCCTTTCATGTAATGGGGACAAATCAGATGAAAATGCTTTGTATTGGTATAGAAGGCAAAAATTTTATGATCCTAGAAGAGCAATGGCAATAAGAGCTTGGTTAGAAGGTGATTTAAGATTAGCTATTAGATTACTACAATGGGCTAGTCCAAATTTTAAGACAAAAAATAAAAATTATATAAATGATGAATCAGAATATAAAGCAGCTTGACTACCAAACATTACATATTTTTCTAGAGTTATAACTCTCACATATATTTTCCAATTCTTTTGGTGATTCTGGGAATATTAAAATTGTCGAAAATGAAATAAGAAAGACAAATAACTTTTGGTAGAATTTAAAACTAACTAAACTTATTTCCTTCTTTACAAGAATGGGGTAACTTTTGCTAATACAGAAAGTTTTTGATTTTAAATCGGGCTTAAAAGCTGTCTTCATCATAAATTAATACATATGTACTACTTTAACCCAGCATGAAGAAACCCGCAAGTTTACTCGGAAATAAAAATAAATTTCTAATCTTTGGATGTGGATTCAGCGGTAGTTTTTTTGCAAAAACTATTAGAAAATTCGGTTGCACTGTTTTAACAAGCTCGAGATCTGCAAGTAAAGATCCAAATAATTTTATTTTCAACAGTGAAAACGGGGTTGTTCCTGATGAAAAAATTTTTGATGGAGTCACGCATATTCTTAGTTGCATACCTCCTGACAAAAATGGTAACGATCCCGTCCTAGAAAGTTTTCAAAGTAAACTACAAGACTTACCCCTTGAATGGGTTGGATATTTATCTACAACGGGAGTGTATGGAAACACTGAAGGTGGTTGGGTTTCTGAGATAGATAAGCCTAATCCTTTTCAAAAAAGAAGTCATAATAGATTAAATTGCGAAAAAAAATGGATCGAATCTAGTTTGCCCGTACAAATTTTTAGATTACCTGGTATCTATGGACCTGGAAGATCCACGTTTGAAGCAATCAATGATCAAAAAATTCGGGTTATCTTAAAAAAAGCTCAAGTATTTTCAAGAGTTCATGTTGCTGATATTACACATGCAATTATTTTTTTATTACAAAATAAAAATTGTTTAAAATTTCACCAAATCATTAATATTGCAGATGATGAACCCTGCTCTCAAATAGAAGTTATCCAATTTTGCTACGATTTACTTGGTTTAACAATGCCAAAACCAATTTTATTTGAGGATGTAAAAGATGAATTATCACCTATCGCTCAATCTTTTTGGTTGGAAAATAGAAGAGTTTCAAACAAACTTTTATGCGAAACACTCGGATACAAACTAATTTATAAAAACTATAAATTAGGCTTAAAAAATTGCTATCTAAAAAGTTAAAAATTTTTTATGGATTTACAAAATACAAATAAAATATTGAAGGTAGTTTTAAGCGTCGGAGATGAGTCAGGGATTGGACCTGAAATAATCTTAAAAGCACTTTGTTCTAATCAGATACCAAAAAATATTGACTATATATTGGTTGGATCAAAAAAAAATCTACAAAATACATATGAACATCTTAGATCCTTAGGATTAGAAAACCTTGCAAATCCCAAAAATTTAAAAATAGAGGATATCGAAATTTGTCCATCAAATAATGACCCTAAATCAAATTACGGTGATTCAAGTTTCCAATATTTAGAAAAAGCAATAGAAATTGTAAAACAATATCCTAATTCAGCACTAGTAACAGGACCAATTTGTAAGAAATCATGGTCTCTAGCAGGGCATTACTTCTCTGGTCAAACCGAAGTACTAGCAAAATCATGTGGAGTAAAAAACGTTGGCATGTTATTCACAGCTAAATCACCAATTACAGGTTGGAGATTTAATACTTTATTAGCTACAACCCACATAGCCCTTTCTGAGGTTCCCAAGAAATTAACTAAAGAATTAATCCACTCTAAATTGGATCTTTTCAAAGATTTTTGTATTAACTACACTGATAGACCTACTTTAAAAGTAGCAGGAATAAACCCTCATGCCGGTGAAGAGGGTATTTTAGGTCATGAAGAGAAAGATTGGCTCAATGATGCATTAATTACTTGGAATGGAAAGAATAGAGGTATTAAATTATTAGGCCCTTTATCACCAGATAGTTGCTGGAATACTTCTGTAAAAGCTTGGAATGACAAAAATGCTGAAAAGCATGATGGCATTCTTGCTATGTATCATGATCAAGGTTTAATACCAATGAAAGTGATAGCTCTTAATTACTCAGTCAATACCACAATCGGTTTACCTTTTATAAGAACATCACCTGATCATGGAACGGGATTTGATATTGCTGGCAAAGGAATTGCTCAATTTCAAAGCATGATTGAGGCTATTAAAGCTGCCGTAGAAATGACTAACAATTCAAGACTGCTTAACACGCATTAAAACTTGACCAAATTCAACTGGTGTTCCATTTTCAACAAGGATCTCTACTATTTCAGCATTAAATTCAGATTCAATTTCATTCATTAACTTCATTGCTTCCAAAATACAAATGGTTTGACCGACCTTGACGTTTTCCCCTACTTCGACGAATGGCTCCTCATCAGGCGCTGCAGCCCTATAAAATGTGCCAACCATAGGAGAAGTAATTTCAATTAGATCAGAACGCCCCGGAGGCGCCACCTGAGGTGCTTCAGGCTCATTAACTAAAGAGATATTCTCATTAACAGCTTTTTGATTAGCAATTGTTTGCTTATCAAATGAAGAATTAGAAACTAAATTATTAACAACTTGGTTCTGTTCAAATACATTCCTTTTTATTTCGAGTTTAAAATCCTCTCCTTCAAGAGAGAACTCTTGTATATCACTTGTAGAGATTTTCTCTATTAAGCGATTTAAGTCATCATGATCTAATTTCATAGTCATTAATTTTCACGTCCAAGATAACTGTCATTACGAGTATCAACTTTGATCATTTCTCCCACAGAAATAAATAAAGGAACCATAACTTGAGCACCTGTTTCTAGAATAGCTGGTTTAGTGCCCCCGCTAGCAGTATCACCTTTAACTCCTGGATCAGTTTCAGTAACTTTCAAAGTGATAGATATTGGAAGTTCGACTTCTAGAACATTACCATTATGAAAAATTACATTAACCTCCATTCCCTCTTTCAAATACTTTGCACCTTTACCGATTTGTTGAGAGGTGAGTCTTGTCTCTTCAAAACTTGACATGTCCATAAAAACATAATCACCAGACTCCACATAAGTATGCTGCAGGTTAGACTTCTCAAGGATAGCCTGCTGTACTGATTCTCCGGCTCGAAAAGTTTTTTCAACCACGTTGCCGGTTTGAACTGATTTTAATTTTGTTCTCACGAAAGCAGAACCCTTGCCAGGCTTGACATGTAGAAATTCTACAACACGCCAAACTTGTCCATCTAATTCGATGGTAGTACCTGTGCGAAAATCGTTACTGGAAATCATTCCTGTATTACATCCCCCAAGGATCATAAACCTGCAAGAGTGCTATGCAAAAATTCTTATTAAATCAGAACAAACTTTTCTTCATTCTATCGATTGTAATTTTTCAGGTTTTTCTCTTAAAACCGATTCAAGTACTAGCTGATCTACCCACTGGAAATGCAGTAAAAGACCCTAGTGCAATCCTCAGAAACGCACTCCCTATCAAGCAAGTTGAATTACAAGAACTTCAACACAAATTGGAAGAAACTAGTGACCTTGTAAGAGGAGGAAGATGGCCCGCTCTTACGAAAACTGTTACAAAATGTCAATCTTTACAAAAAAAATACCAGAGTAAAATTATTGAAGAATTACCAAAAAATAAAAAGAAAATTGCTGAAAAAACATTTTTAGATCTCAAAGAAAATTTTGATAGCCTTCAAGATTACTCTAAATCAAAGGATAAATATTCGTTTATAGCGACTCGAAGAGATGCTTTAGATAAAATAGGTGGATTAGAAGAATATTTTCTGCCAAAAGAATTTCCATACTCTATTCCCCAAGAATTTGATAATTTACCAAGATTACTGGGCAGAGCAAAAGTCAATATAAAAACCTCTAAAGGAGATATGCAAGCTATTGTGGATGGATATAACGCCCCACTTACAGCAGGAGCATTTGTAGATTTATCTTCAAAAAACTTCTACAAAGATTTACCTATCAACAGAGCAGAGGAATTTTTTGTACTACAAACAGGTGATCCAATTGGTGAAGATATTGGTTACATAGATCCTGAAACAAACGAAGAACGTCACGTTCCCTTAGAAATTAGAATTCCTGATGAAAAAGATACTTTTTATAATCAAACTTTTGAAGATTTGGGTCTTTACACAGAGACTCCAACATTACCTTTTGCAACACTTGGTACTCTAGGATGGTCCCATTCAAATACCGCAGTTGATGATGGCTCATCCCAATTTTTCTTCTTTTTATATGAAGCAGAATTAAATCCAGCAGGTCGCAATTTAATTGACGGAAGGAATGCTGCCTTTGGTTACGTTGTAGATGGGTTTGATGTATTAGAAGAGCTTACTAAAGATGACACAATAATTTCGATTGATGTTTTAGAAGGAATTAAAAACCTCAAATTAAATGCATAAAGAAATATTAGAAGATATAGGCGAAAAAGAATTAATAAATAGGCTAGGAAAATTTATGCCTAAAAACCAAATTTCAGATGATTGTGCTTTAATCAAAACTAAAAATGAAAATTTACTTGTTAATACTGATTCTTTGATAGAAAATGTCCATTTCAACGACATTACTATTTCTCCTGTGGACCTTGGGTGGAAAGCAGTTGTTAGCAACATCTCTGACTTATTATCAAGTGGAAGCAAGAATACTATAGGTATTACGATAAGCCTAGTTCTACCTTCTAAAACTGAGTGGATTTGGGTTGAAGAGTTATATAGAGGAATAAATAAAGCGTTAAAAGAATATGGCGGCATAATTCTTGGAGGAGATTGCTCAAAAGGTAATCAAAAAGCAATATCAATTACTGCCTTTGGGATTCAAGGTGAACTTGAATTACGAAGAAACGCATGTAAACCGGGAGATATCATCTTAACTACAGGAATTCATGGTCTTAGCAAACTAGGATTTTTAATTAAAAATAAAATTTATTTAGATAATGATATTTCTCTTAATAAAAGATTAATCAGTAAATCCATTAAACATTTTTGTCGCCCTAAAGTTTACCCAAATTTTCTAAAAAATCTTATAAAAACTCGCGCAAATAAAAAAATAAAGAGAATAGGATGTACTGATAGCAGTGATGGTCTATTTCAAGCTTTACAAGATTTAGCAAGTGCTAGCAAATGCAAAGCAATTATTAATTATGAAAAAATACCTAAAGATAAGGATTGGCCAAGAGGAGATAAATGGGACGAATATTATTTTTTTGGAGGTGAAGATTACGAATTAGTTTTTTCCTTGCCGAAAAAGTGGGCAAAGAATTTATCTAAAATTGATAAAAATATAAACGAGATTGGTTATTTTGCTGATGGTGAACCATCAATAGAATTTAAAGATAGTAACAAAAACAAAATATTCAATAACACGCCTTTCGAGCACTTTTAATTATTCCCAATTTTTTGCAACAATCTCTGCTAAATCAACAACTCTCTGACTATAACCCCACTCATTGTCATACCATGCAAGCACCTTTACAAGGTTATCTCCGATAGACATAGTAAGATCACTATCTACAATTGATGATTCATTGGTACCTGCATAATCGCTTGAGACTAATGGTTCATCTCCATACTTAATAATGCCTTTCATTGAGCTTAGAGATGCTTCCTTGAGAGAATTATTGACTTCTTCAGCTGTGACAGATTTAGAAGATTCAAAAACAAAATCTACTGCTGAGACGTTAGGAGTTGGAACTCTCATTGCAATTCCTGTTAATTTGCCTTTCATTTCTGGGTATACCAGAGCTACTGCTTTTGCAGCTCCTGTAGAAGTAGGAACGATGTTTGTAGCAGCGGCTCTAGCCCTTCTTAGATCTCTATGACTATTATCTAAAATTCTTTGATCCCCTGTATAACTATGAATTGTAGTCATCAAGCCTTTGTTAATCCCAAAAGTTTGGTCTAAAACTTTAACTACTGGAGCTAAACAGTTCGTTGTGCAACTAGCATTACTCAAAATATCATAGTCTTTGTGTTTATATGTATCAGCATTGACTCCAACTACATAAGTACCAACGCCATCACCTTTACCAGGAGCAGTCAAGATGACTTTTTTTGCTCCTACCTCTAAGTGCTTACTTGCACCTACATCTGTATTAAATACTCCAGTTGATTCAATAACCAAATCTACACCCCAGTCTTTCCAAGGGAGATTCATTGGGTTTCTATCAGAGAAACATTTAATTGTTTTGTTATTAATGACAAAAGTATCATCAGTATATTGAATATCAACACCATCAAGTTGACCAAGAACTGAGTCATACTTTAATAGATGAGCATTAGTCTTAGGATCTGAGGTAACGTTAATTCCAACTACTTCAATATTGGTGTAAGCTCCTCTACTAAGCCAACAACGCATAAAGTTTCGACCAATTCTGCCAAAGCCGTTAATTGCAACACGCAAAGTCATAACTAATAATTTCTAAATGATTAACCTAAGTTGCTGATCATACTGAATTTTGTGCAATAACGTAAGGTTTTTTTGTTTTATTAAGCAAATAAGTCTAGTTTTGTATTAATTCAAGAAAAAAAACATTTTTTTTTAAGAAAAAATAGCAAAATTTTACCTAGAAGTTATTTTGATTTAAGGAAAAGATCAACATTGGATAAAAAATTACTATTGAAAAGTCATTTTCATTTTATTGGGATTGGAGGTATTGGCATGTCAGCACTAGCAATAGGTTTAATTAAAAAAGGTTGTTCAGTTTCAGGATCTGATTTAGTTAAAAACGATGAAACTAAAAAATTGGAGAAATTAGGTGTATTAATCTTTACTTCTCAAATTCGACAAAATATTGAATTTGTTATTTCAAAATTTACCAACAAATTGATTAATTTTGTTGTAAGCTCCGCGATCAAGCCAGAAAATGAAGAATTTTTATACTGCAGAGAAAAAAATTTATCAATAAAACATCGTTCAGAGATACTTGCAATGCTAATGCGCACTTATACTACATTGGCGGTAGCCGGGAGCCACGGAAAAACATCAACCAGTACATTTCTATCTACAATACTTGAGTTATGTACACGTAATTCTTCTTCAATAACTGGAGGAATAATTCCTATTTACAACTCTAATTGTCATTTAGAAAATACAAAATTCTTAGTGGCTGAAGTTGATGAATCTGATGGGACAATTAACAAATATAAGTCTGATATCGGAATAATCAATAACATTGATTTTGATCATTGCGATCACTTTTCTAATTTAAATGAAGTCATATCTTCTTTTAAAAGTTTTGCTAAAAACTCTAAAAAATTACTACTTAATTTTGATTGTGAAACCTCAAGAAATAATTTTTATTCTAATTGTAATTGGTCAAACACTACGGCTAAAAACGTAGCTTATGCAATAATTCCAACTGAAATTAATTCAAAGTATACAATTGGAAAATATTATGAAAATGAAAATTTTATTAGTAGTTTAAATATTCCAATTCCTGGATTACACAATCTATCTAATATCACCGCAGCAATAGCAGCTTCAAGAATGATAGGAGTAGATTTTATAGAAATTAAGAAAAATATAAAATATCTTAAACTCCCAAAAAAAAGATTTGAATTTAGAGGCCAAATGGATGAAAGAATTTTATATGATGATTATGCACATCACCCAAACGAAATAAAAGAGACGATTAAATTAGGAAGATTATTGATTCAGCAAAAAAATTATAATGAATTTCAAAAAAGTAGATTAATAGCTATATTTCAGCCTCATAGATACTCTAGAGTAAAGCAATTTACTGAAGAATTCGCTGAAGAATTATCAAAAGCAGATGTTATTTATGTAACTAGTATTTATGGAGCAGGAGAAGGAAACAAAGATAAAATTACTTCGAAAATTATCACTGATTTAATTTATAAAAAAAATAAAAATGTTAGTTACATAAATAATTATTATGAAGTTACAAAGAATTTTTACGAATTAACTCAGAAAGGGGATTTAATTTTGAATATGGGAGCTGGTGATTGTCATAATTTATGGTCAATTTTAAATAAAAAATAATTAAAGTAAATAACTAATTTATGAATAAAAAAATTTTTTCTAAAAACTGTAATTTAAGTAGTTATACAACTATAAAAGTGGGAGGAGTGGCTGAATATTTTGCTGAGCCAAGAAGCGTTGAAGAACTTTCACATCTAATAAAATGGGCTAATTTAAACAAACAAAGATGTCAAATAATTGGCGCAGGTTCGAATCTTTTAATAAATAATATTTTTATAAAAGGCTTAGTTGTTTGCACAAAAAAGTTGAAATCACTAAAGATAGAGCCATATACAGGAATTGTTGAAGCGGAAGCAGGTGTAATGCTCCCAACATTATCTAATTCTCTTGCGAAAAATGGATTACAAGGAGGAGAATGGGCTGTCGGGATTCCAGGAACATTAGGAGGAGCAATTTATATGAATGCTGGCATAAGTAATTTATCGCTAGCAAAACATCTTATTTCAGTAAAAGTTATTAATAATAAAACTCTTGAAAAACTTGAAATTGAAAAAAAAGATATCAATTTTGAGTATAGATTTAGCTCTTTTCAAAGAAATGATTTAACAATTATTAGAGCAAGATTACATTTTGAACCTAATGGAAATCTAGAAAAATTAATTCAAACAACCAAAAATAACCTTAAATTAAAAACAGAAACACAACCATATCATCAACCAAGTTTTGGTAGTGTTTTTAAAAATCCTGAAAATAATTATGCAGCAAAATTAATTGATGATATGGGTTTAAAGGGATTTAAAATTGGAGGTGCTGAAATTTCTACAATGCATTCAAATTTTATAATTAACACTTCTTCAGCAAGTTCAAAAGATATTTATGAATTAATAACAGTAATTCAACAAAAAGTACTACAAAACAAAGGGATTTATTTGCAACCGGAAGTAAGAATGATTGGTTTTGACTATCCTAACTAAAGAAACGTTTTTACAAAATGGCTGGTTTTGGACTTCCTAACTTTGGACAACTTACAGAAGCTTTTAAAAAAGCTAAACAAATTCAGCAAGATGCTCAAAAATTACAAGATGAACTTGAAAATATGGAGATTGAAGGCAAAAGTGATGATGAGATGATAAAAGTTTGGATAAGTGGAAACCAACTTCCTTTAAAGGTAGAAGTACAAGAAAATATTTTAAAGGCAAATAAAGAACAAATAGAGCAAAATATTCTACAAGCTATTCAAAAAGCTCATGAATTATCAACTACAACTATGAAAGAAAGGATGAATGATTTGACTGGTGGATTAAATCTTAATCTTCCTGGTTTTGATAATAGTGACTCTTAGAAGACTCAATCATTTCTTTATAAAAAGAATATCTTTCAAAAGTTTTATTTAAATTACATCCCTCATCGTTTAAATGTAAGCAATTACGAAATTTACACTTAATTCCTTCTTCGATTACCTGTTTATATATTTCTGAATAAAGATTTGGTAACAACTTAATATCAACCTCTATAGGTTGCATATTAAAACCAGGAGTATCCACAATGTAACTTTGATTCGACATAAAAAATAACTCAACATTTCGAGTAGTATTTTTTCCTCTTTTAATTTTATTGGAAACTGGAGAAGTGATATTTTGAAGACCTGGAATAATCATATTTAGCAAAGTAGTTTTGCCAACTCCTGATGGACCCATAAAAATTGAACATTCTTTTTGCTTTAACTCGGCTAGTAAATTTTTAAAGCAATCAGATTTCTGTAAATTTAAAGTTATTACTTGGTAACCCCATTTTTCAAATTTATCAAGTAAATATGATCTTCTTTTATCAGAAATTAAATCACACTTTGTCAAAACTAATGAGACTTCAACTCCCATTGATTCTGCTGATATCAAAAATCTATTAACTTGAGATAGATTTAACTCTGGTTCTTCAACGGAAAAAGTGACATATATGTTAGAAATATTTGCAACTGAGGGTCTAACTAAAAGATTTTTTCTTTTTTTTAAACTTGTTATTACTGCGCGTTTACTTTTAAAATCAATTTTTTCAATCGCTACTTCATCTCCAACATAAATTAATTGGTCCTTGAAATTTATAGACTTCTTAACCTTACATAAAAATTTCTGGCTATTTCCAGAGTTTTCTTGATTTTTTAAATCAACTAAAAAAAAATCATTAAATTTTTTCGTAACTAAACCTAAATATTTACTATTAGTTTTCATTCAATATTTTTATTTTTATAAATTTTTCATTTTCTTTGATTTGTTTAAACAAACATCCCATTTCTTTTAAATTGTTTAATACCATTTCTTCTGGTTCACCTTTATCTAGTTCAACAATAAGTTGTTCATTTTTAGATAACTTCTCTAAAGCCAATTTAATTTTGACAACATTTAAAGGACATGGAACAGATTTAAGATCCAAATGCTTTAAGAAAGTCATTAAGATTCTTTACCAAATAATTTACTAAACAAACCACTACTGGAATTAATATTTTTATCTGAATATTGTGAAGCTAAACCCTCTAAAAGCTCTCGTTCTGCGTCGGTTATACGAGTTGGTAATTTTACTTTTACTAAGACTTCATGATTTCCTCTCGCAACGGGATTTCCAAGTCTAGGTACCCCTTTATTCTCAAGTAAAAGAGTTGTATTTGGCTGCGTACCATTTGGAATTTTTAAATTAACATCTCCATCAACTGTAGTGATTTGTACAGTGTCACCTAAAATAGCCTGTAAATAACTCACTGCTATTTCTGAGTAAATAGTTACGCCATCTCTTTTAAGTTTTGAATCATTCTTAACCTTTATGAAAACATAAAGATCTCCAGGTGGACCCCCTTTCAAACCAACATTTCCCTCGCCGGAAACTCTTAATTTAGTGCCAGTATCAACTCCTGCAGGAATATTAATTCTTAATTTTTTTCTGACTTGCTTTACGCCATTACCGCCGCAAGTTACACATGGATCTGCAATTAGCTGGCCAGCACCATTACATGAAGGACATTCAGCTACTTGTGTGAAATTACCAAAAGGGGTTCTTGTAGCTCTTCTAACTTGTCCACTTCCACCACATGTTGAACAAGTTTTGGGGGCTGTTCCTGGTTTTGCACCTGTTCCCCTACAGACTTCACATGTCTCCAAATGAGGGATTTTAATTTCTCTTTGTTGGCCAAAAATTGCATCTTTAAAGTCAACATTAAGGTCATATCTTAGATCATCTCCTTGTTGAGGACCTCTTCTTTGTGTTCTTCCTCCTTGTGGATTTTGCCCACCAAAGCCATTAAAAAAAGTTTCAAATAAATCGGCAAAGCCGCCCATATCGCCCATATCAGGCATTCCAGCTGCACCTCCAAGGCCAGCTTCCCCAAATTGGTCATATCTTGCTCTAGTTTCAGGATCAGCTAATGCTTCATAAGCCTTACCAATTTCTTTAAATTTATCTTCCGCACCAGGTTCCTTATTAACATCAGGATGGTATTGTCTTGCTAATTTTCTATAAGCCCTTTTTAAGGTATCCGCATCAGCATCTCTTGAAACTCCAAGTATTTGGTAAAAATCAGCCATTAGATAATGCTCAAATAAGAATTTGGAATTTATACATCTTCAGAAGTATTTACCTCTGAATTAACATCCCCTTCAACTGTATCCTTTTCTGCTTCCTGTTGTGAATTTTGTTTACCAGGTCCCATAGAAACCTTAACCAATGCATGCCTCAAAACCTTACCTTCTAGATGATATCCTCGCTGCAATTCTTCAATAATAAAATCTTCTTCAAACTCTTCACTAGGTTCTCTTAATACAGCTTCATGCAAGTTTGGATCAAATTGCTGACCAACAACTCTCATGGGTGACACTCCCTGTTGTTTTAAAACTTCTACTAGTTGTTTATACAATCCTTGATAACTTCTATGAAGAGCTTGAGCTTCCTCATTTTCTGGTTTAAGTTGTTGTCTTGCTCTCTCAAAATTGTCAACAATAGGAAGTATGGCCGTTAAAGTCTTGGAAACAAGTTGGATTTTTAAATCGTCCTGATCCCTAGACTGCCTTTTTCTGAAATTATCAAAATCTGCTGAAATCCTTACATATTGATTTTTTAATGTTTCATGCTCTTTTTCTAATTGTTCTAATCTTGCATCATTATTTGAAATAGTATTTTTTAATTCTTCAGTATTAATTTCTTCTGTTTTTTGAGAAGATAATTCATCATTTTCAATAGTTGAATTTTGGGTAAATGATATATCCTCAGGAATATTATCCTGATTGCAATCATCTTTTTCTTTACTATCAATATTGTCTGATTGATTTTCAATCATTTTTCTAAAATTTAATAAAACTATTCTCCAATAAAGTGATGCACAAAACAAGTTGCGGAAGGCCGCACAAATATTTAGTCAGGAACAAATCTTAACGCTAATCCATTGTTGCAGTATCTTTTGCCAGTGGGAAGTGGCCCATCATTGAAGACATGACCTTGATGACCTCCGCATCTAGAGCAATGATATTCGGTTCTTGGAACAATTAACTTGAAATCAACTTTTGTTTCTACTGATCCTTGAATTGAATCCCAAAAACTTGGCCATCCTGTACCACTATCAAACTTTTTATCTGAGGAAAAAAGTGGCAAATCGCATCCTGCACAGTTAAAAATCCCTTTTCTTTTCTCATTATTTAATTGACTGCTGAAAGCTCTTTCAGTCCCTTCCTCCCTCAAAATATAATAAGATTCTGGGCTAAGCCTAGCTTTCCATTCATCCCTTGAGAAATTCCATTCTTCTTTAGAAGCAAGTGAAGATGCTAATACTTGAATAGGCTTAAAGATTATTTTTAAGATTGACATAGTAGGAATTAGAATAAAAGTTCTTCTTGATAGAAATTGATTCATATATTTAATTCACAAAAAAGTAATGAATTTCATTCAAACTAATTCTATTAAAAATATTCATAAATTAAGTATTGCTCCAATGATGGATTGTACTGATAAGCACTTCAGAATGATAATGAGAAAAATAAGTACTGAAGCTCTCTTATATACAGAAATGATTGTGGCCCAAAGTTTAGTTTATACAAATAAAAAAGAAATTTTTCTGGATTTTAATGATGAGGAACACCCAATTTCCATTCAGTTTGGCGGGGACGATCCTAAAATCCTCAAAGAAGCAGCCCAAATGGCACAAGATTGGGGTTATGACGAAATAAACTTTAATGTTGGTTGTCCAAGTCCAAGGGTCTGTTCTGGAAATTTTGGTGCTTCACTTATGAAAGACCCTGAAAAAGTAGCAAAATGTATAGAATCCTTAAAAAATAATTGCAACTTACCGGTTACGATCAAACACAGAATCGGTGTAGATAATGATGATAGTTTCGTGAACTTGAATAATTTCGTAAGAATTATCGCAAGTGCTGGTGCAGACAGATTTACAGTTCATGCAAGGAAAGCCATATTAAAAGGTCTAAATCCAAAACAAAACAGGACCATACCCCCTCTAAATTATGAGATAGTCAAAAAACTAAAAAAATCAAATCCAACATTATTAATAGAAATCAATGGCGGTTTAACAAATATCAATGAATCATTAAAAGCATTAAATGATTTTGATGGGGTCATGATTGGACGGTCAATATATAAACACCCTTTAAGATGGTCTGAAATTGATCAAAAAATTTATGGAATTAATACAAAACCCAAATCTGCTTCAAATATAATATTCTCTTTAATTCCATACATAGAGGGTCACCTAAGTAATGGAGGAAAATCTTGGGATATTTGTAAACATCTTATAAATTTAGTTGAAGGAATACCAAAAGCTAAAATTTGGAGGAATCAAATTTCAAATAAATCTATTAAAAAAGAGTTAACTATTGAATATCTATTAAAATTAACGACGGCACTTAAAGAAATGGGTTACTAATTTGTCTCATTTGAAGCATTGGTCTCGTTGGACACTCCCCTTTTTCTTCTACTTCTGCCATTTTCATATTCAGAGTTTTCAGAAGAATTTCCATAACTTCTATCTTCCCAACCTTCTGCTCCAGAGGCTTTATTAGCGTTAGAGCTATTAGACCCATTATTACCGCCGCCGTAGCCGCCGCCGTAGCCACCACCTCCGTAGCCGCCGCCATTATTA
>MWOX01000271.1 GCA_002026005.1 Prochlorococcus sp. HOT208_60m_808M21 | reverse complement strand
TTTTTGATTAGGTAAAGGTAGATTTACAATTGTCATTAATTCATCCAGCTCTTCTGATGATGGAAATAAATGAGAACTAATAATTAAATTGTGACTAGTTTTCTTAAGCGATGAAGATAGTTCTTTAATAGTTCTATTGATAGACGGATCGTCATAAAATTTATGAAAATCTTTTACTAACAAAATAGTTGAGACTTCAGAACTTTGTTCTTTAAGCCAATTGAGCACTCCTAATGGATTGTTAGAAAATTTACCTTCTTCATTTATTAATCCTTTTATACCGCTAACACAATCCCAGCAAACCAATCTTTTTATATTTATTCTTTCACAAGAGAATTTAACTAGTTTTTTCTAATCTTTCCTCTTCTTTAGTCCTGATCCAAATTAAAGCGGTTCTTGATTTAATGAGTAATTCTAAATCTCTACACCAAGAATTCATTATGAAAGATTCAGACTATTTTTTACTATTAGGTTCAAAAGGTAATCTTTTATCTGAGATCGTTGAAGCAGAAGTAGTTATTACTTCATTTTTGGCTAATAATTGTTGATCCAAAATTTTCTGTAGATTCTCAGGAAGAGCTTCTTTATTAAGTAGAAAAGTCTGAAATGCCTGGAAAATATTTGCAACAACCATGTAGAGCAAGACTCCAGCTGGTAATGGGAAAAACAGAAACATTCCAGTAATCATAACTGGTGTAATTTTATTTGCTGTTGATTGCTGTGGATTCGCAGGCATCCCCTGACTTGATAAAACTTGAGAGAGAAGTAAGGTTAATCCAAAGGCACCTACTAATGCAGCAATATCCCAATTGATTGCCCCATCTACATAAAAACCAACTTGACCAAGAGCTTTAATAAATAAGAAACCACTTTTCGCAGCTAGACCAGGAATTTTGGCCTCGATTGTTGCATCACCAGGTTTAATTGCTGTTACTGTACCGTCTTGGGAAACTTTAAGATTTTCGGATCCTTTAGAAACAGTCCAAGTGGGGAGGAATTTAGATCCGTTGTCGTATTTAGATAAAACTTCCGAATAGCTATTGCCATTTGTTGTTTGTAAATTTACTTTTATTGATTCTTCTGTTCCTAATTTTGTTCCACTAGAGATAGTGGCTACCACAGGAAAATGTGATTTTTCTGTAATGAATATAGAGTGTCGTGGTGATTTATAAGGTTTTGGATCAATCGCCGCTACTTGATCTTGAGGGACGACCTTTAGATTTATGTTGTAGGGGACATCAGCGAATGGAGAACCTCTTAGGGTTGCAAACAATGCAAATAGCACTGGCATTTGGACAATCAAGGGAAGGCAACCTGAGAGGGGGCTGCCAAATTCATTCATTAATTTTCCAAGTTCTTCTTGCTGTTTCTTTGGATCTCCAGAAAACTTAGATTTTATTTCTGCCTGTCTTTTTTGCATTACTGGTTGAGCAATCTTCATCCTCCTTGCGCTTCTAATGGATCCAGCGCTTAGAGGAAAAAGTGCAATTCTAATTACGACTGTCAATGCAACAATCGCTAAGCCATAACTAGGGACTAAACCGTAGAAAAAATCTAGAATCGGGATAAGTAATTTTTCAGAAATGAACCCTATCACGATATTAAAGAGAGTGTAATTTTACTAGACATTTTATTTTACAGGAAAAAAAGATTTTTGTAATTAGTTTATTTAGGATTTAGTAGCAAATCCTTCTACTTCGTTGAGATTTGGTATTTGTGATCTTTTATTTATATTTTCTTGAATAAATTTTTGCTTTTCTCTGAATAAAGGTAATGATTTCATTTCAACCTTTGATCCATCGTTAAGGATAAGAACCATGTCACCATATGAACCGAATCCCCTCGGAATAGATCTTATTTCTTCAATGTTATTTAATGAAACTTGGGTTTTGTTCTTTCCAAACCAGCCGCCCTCAATTGTAATTCTTTTGTTTGTAATTTTATATCTCAACCACAATGCCCTAACTATTGCGGCGAAGGTAAATGGCAAGCCAAGTATAGTTATTCCTGCTAGTAGATTTATTATTAAATCACTTTTAGCAGGACCACCTTCATAAAAGGTTTCTTCATTCATGTTAATCATTTGATTAGACGAGATTTGAACATTAAGTTTTGAAATTCCTCCAAAAGTCTACTTTTATCATTGTAGAAATCCCCAAATTTAAGGTTAACAAGTAACCAATAAGGTTTGTGGTTATTAATTTTTTGAATGTTTGTTAATAACCACTCTTGCAGAATTCTTCTTAATTTATTTCTTTCAACAGCTTTTTTTGAAACTTTTTTGCTGATAGCAATTGCAACCCTAAAATTGTTTGAGGTACTTTTGAATTTATGGGTTAAAAGTATTGCTGGATTTGATCTTGCAACTTTTAATGTCATTAATTTCCCATGATATGTTATGGAATTTTTATGTATATAATTAAAAGTCCTGTGACCTTTTAAACGCATATCCTTGGGTAAGGCCATTTAAATTAGAATTTATACAGCTATTCTTTCTCTACCTTTTTGTCTTCTACTTTTAATAACTCTTCTACCTGTATGAGAACGCATTCTTACTCTAAAACCAGATACACGTTTTCTTTTTCTTGAAGTTCCGCCAAAAGTTCTTTTAGTCATTAGTTTAATTATCCTTATTTAATTTATCATTTAATCGATCACAATAGTCCAGCTTCCTAAATAACTTGAAAATGATTTTCCTTTAGGTTGCCCAAATGAATGAAATTGAAATAGACCTGATTTTGTTGGATTAAAAATTTTAAAGACTATCGCATAACTTTCTTTGTTAGAGGGGATTGGGCTGTAGGGGTAAATATCTAGTGAACGTAAGCCTGATTCATCAGTCTTGATTTCGAAATCAGCTGGAATGTCTTCTAAACATTTAGTTCTACTCTCAAAACCACCTATTGTTACTTTGCAAAAACTAATTTTTTCATTATTAAGAGTGGATTTAAAGGTCTTAGGAATTGCTAGATTAATTTTTAAGAGATCAGTTCTCCTATCAGATGGTCTCAAGAAAAAATAAATTGTATTTCTAAATTTCCTTCTATTTTCTTTTTGAAACCACTTTAATCTTCTAAAACTATCGTCTTGATCCCACTGGAATTCCAATCCTGCTTTTGCATTTTGGATATTATTAAAAAATGGAGTTGTAACAAAAATTGCAGGTATAATAAAAAATCTTAAAATTTTAAGATTTAAATTAAATTTATTTGTGTTTTTTAGCATTGAGATAATACCTTTTTTAATGTTTAAGTTAGTCCTATTAAATTAAGAGCGGAAAAATTATTTTCACTAAGGTTAACATCTATCTGTCCTTAATTTTGCAGCGCCTCTTAAATAAGGATGCTTTATTGGATTACTGGGTGGCAATAAAACTTGAGCCATCATCCTTATACAAAAATCAATATCATTAGATACATACATTTGTTGGCAGTCAATAAACGCTACTGAATCAAGTCCATTAAATTTCCTCGCAATTGAAGCGGGGAAACATGCATCTAAATCTTTTGTCGCGGTGAATGTTATGGATAATATGTTTGTCTTAGGCAGATTGTTGCGTGAAATTAATTCATCAATTAGTTCCACTACAGCATCTTCTATTCCCTTAACAGTATTTCCTGAAGCAGTTGTAGCTCCACGAATAAATGAAATTTTATAATCATCTTTCATTTTTTCATGCATATCAATTTAAGGCTTGTATAACCAAAGTACTTTATTAGATGAGTCAAACTCAAAAAAGATATTATTGATAATTTTCTCAATTATTCTACTTCCAGGAATTAGTCCAAGTATTTTTTTCTTCTTCTTTCCAAATGTTAAGGGCTGAATTTTAGGATCAATATTAACCATTTCTGCAGCTAATTCCCTTGCAACAAATTCATCTCCAACCTTATCAACAAGACCAAGTTCGAGTGCTTGTGTTCCAGTGAAAATTCTTCCATCAGCAAATTTTCTTACTTCTTCAACAGGTAAATTCCTTCCTTCAGCAACCGCTTCAGTAAATTGTTTGTAACTTTCATCTATAAGCCCTTGGAGTAGTCCTCTACCTTCCTCACTTAGAGGTTTATCTGGAGAAAGTATATCCTTAAAAACACCGCTTTTAACAGTTTCGAATTTAATACCAATTTTATCTAATAATTCAGATAAATTATTTCCTCTTATAATCACTCCAATAGATCCTGTAATTGTTCCTGGATTCGCTACTATTTTGTCAGATGCAACCCCAATGTAAACACCTCCAGATGCAGAGATATTCCCAAAGCTAGCAATGACTTTACATCCTTTATCTTTTAGTCTTTTAATAGCAGAATATATTTCTTGGCTATCTCCAACAGTGCCGCCAGGTGAATCAATTCTCACGATTAAAGCAGGAAATTCTCTATCCTCAATTTGTTTAAGAGCTTTAAGGACAGAAACTCTTGTTGAACTTGTAATAGGCTCATCAATTACAATACGAGCCATTCTTTTTTTTGACTTTCGTCTAAAAGGCCAAATCATTCTTTTAAGGTAAATTCATAAAACTACTTTAAAAAGATTATCAGCAGACCTAATGAATTCAATCCTAATTTGGTTTTTAATGATTCTCCCTTTTGCACTTTGGGGCACCTCAATGGCGGCGATGACTCCCTTAGTATCTAGTGCTGGACCCGAGTTTGTAGCTTCTTTAAGATTATTTCCTGCAGGGATTCTTGTTCTAATTACAACATATTTGTTTAAAAGAGATTTAAAAATTTATAGGTGTGATTTGAAGTGGTTTTTTGTTTTTACAATTATCGACGCCACTTTTTTTCAGTTGTTTTTAACATATGGTATAGAAAAGACAGGAGCAGGTTTAGGCTCTGTCTTGATAGATTCTCAACCGCTGTTGGTAGCTATTTTGGCTAGGGCAATTTTTGGAAATTTAATTAATCCAATCGGCTGGCTAGGACTACTTTTCGGATTGGGAGGAATAGTATTTTTAGGCGTTCCACAAGAATTTTTAGGAAATTGGTGGTTGATGTCTGATAAGTCTATAAATGATGTTGCTTTTAACTTTGGAGAGCTCTGGATGCTTGCAGCTTCTCTAGCTATGGCATTAGGAACAATTTTAATTAGATTCACTTGTACTAAAAGTGATCCAGTTGCAGTTACAGGCTGGCATATGGTTTTAGGAAGTTTACCCTTAATAATTAAGCACTGCTTGCAATCAAGTCACAAAATAATCCCAGATTGGTCAATATTTGATTGGGGCCTCATGTCATTTGCGAGTATTTTTGGAGGTGCAATAGCGTATGGCTTGTTTTTCTATTTTGCTAATAATAAAGAAATAACTGGATTTAGCACTCTTGCATTTTTAACTCCTGTATTTGCTCTTCTTAGTGGAGGTGTTTGGTTAGATGAAAGGCTCACTGCTGTTCAGTGGATAGGAGTAGTGTTTGTTCTTATCTCGGTATTCTTTGTGAGCCAGAGAAAGAGTTTATGGGAAAAAAAATTTTCTGATACTACTATTTAATTAGTGCCTTTTTGTAAAAAGTCTAATAATGCGAATAGTTTTGATTAGTACTCCTATTGGATTCTTGGGGAGTGGCAAGGGTGGTGGAGTTGAATTAACTTTAAATTCTCTAGTGACAGGTTTAATTTCTTTAGGTCATTCTGTTGAGGTTATAGCTCCAAAATATTCTAGGTTAGATGAAAGTAATGTAAAAGCGAAATTACATTTTGTGGAAGGTGAAGATCAAATTAGTTGGCAGCATCAAGATTTTAATTCTCCCGTTAGTATTCCAGATAATTCTCTTTTGGCAGGAATGCTTGAAAAGGGTTTGGAGATTGCTAAATATGCAGATGTATTGTTGAACATGTCCTATGATTGGCTGCCTATTTGGATGACTCTAAATTTTGAGAGACCTATTGCACATCTTATTAGTATGGGTTCTGAAAGTTCAGTAATTAGTAATTTAATCTCTAAGGTATATGCTAAATATCCAAATAATTTTGCTTTTCATTCGAAAATGCAAGCTAATGATTATCCATTTATAAAAAAACCAATAATTATTGGGAATGGATTTAATTTAGATAATTATATTTTTCAAGATTCAGTTAAGGGCCCTTTGGCATGGGTCGGAAGAGTGGCTCCGGAGAAAGGTTTGGAGGATGCAGTTTATGTAGCAAATCAACTTGGCGAAAAATTAAAAGTATGGGGATTTATAGAAGATGAGAAGTATGCCTCAAAGATAGAAAAATCATTCCCTAAAGGAGCTATAGATTGGATGGGGTTTTTTTCAACTAATGAATTACAAAAAGAACTTGGTAAATGCAGAGGGTTGCTAAATACTCCGAAATGGAATGAGGCATATGGGAATGTTATTGTTGAAGCTTTAGCCTGTGGGGTGCCTGTAGTAGCTTATAAAAGAGGAGGACCTAGTGAAATTATTCAGCATGGCCAAACAGGTTATCTTGCTGATCCTGATGATAAAAAAAATATGCTTTCCTATGTAGAGATTATTGAAAAAATAAAGCGTCAGAAATGTAGAGAATGGGTAGAAAAAAATGCCTCAGCAGATATATTTGCTAACAAGGTTGTGAACTGGCTTAATAAGGTAATGCATGAATATAAATAATATTAAATGATTCTTCTTAACTCAAAAAAAAGGCTTACAACCTTATTGATAGTTTTAGTTTGTGGGATCATTGTATTTATCTTAGGTTTAGGCTCTACAGGATTGGTGGATGAAACTCCCCCTTTATTTGCCGCTGCAGCACGGACAATGAGTGAATCTGGTGATTGGTTAACTCCAAAAGTCAATGGAATATTACGTTTTGATAAGCCTCCACTGATATATTGGCTAATGGGTTTTTTTTACTCATTACCGAAAAACGAGATTTGGGATAGTTTCGGGACTCTCTCAGCAAGACTCCCTTCAGCTTTGGCATCATTATTTTTAATGTTGATGATTGGAGATACGTTGTTTTGTTGGCCACAGAAGAGTGATAGGCAATTCCTCACTCCAATAGTTGCATCATTAGGATTTGCTCTTTCTCCATTAATAATTATTTGGAGTAGAACTGCCGTGAGTGATGCCCTTTTAACTGGAACCTTAGGGATTAGCCTGCTTTTGTTTTGGAGAAGAATGGCAAGTGAAAATAATGATCAATGTATTTCAGCTTGGGTATTTTTAGGTTTTGCAATTTTAGTTAAAGGACCTGTTGCATTCGTTTTGGCATTGTTGACTATTACATCTTTCTTGCTTTGTCAGAAGAATTGGGAAACGTTGCTCAGTAAGATAAACCTTAAGAAAGGTTTTTTAATCACAACACTAATAAGTGTTCCATGGTACATATTAGAACTTCTAAAAGAGGGAAAGCCTTTTTGGGATAATTTTTTTGGATACCATAATTTTCAAAGATATACCTCAGTTGTAAATAATCATGCAGAACCATTCTGGTTTTTTCTTTACATAATGATATTGGCTTCATTACCATTTACTCCTTTTTTATATCATGGCATATTTAAAACTTTTAAGGATTTCTTTAAAAGTTCAAAAGAAAGTTGCAATGTCACTGAGACCCTTTATACATATTCTCTATGTTGGTTAACGTCAGTTTTAATCTTCTTTAGCCTTTCTGCAACGAAACTACCTAGCTATTGGTTGCCAGCTATTCCAGCGGCGGCATTATTAACAAGTAATAGCTTTATAAGCTTAAAAAATATAAATAAAAGTTATTCATATTTCTGGATTTTTAATATTTTAATTTTGTTTGGTTTCTCAATAGCTTTCTTTTTCTCGAATATTTGGTTGAGTTCAATTAATGATCCCGAAATGCCTAATCTTGCATCTGAACTTATAAGCTCTGGGATTATTTTTAAAGCTAAAGTATTTTTCTCTTTATTTACCCTTTTTGCAATAATCTTATTTTCTTTAAAATCTAGAAATATTCTTCTTTATCTTCAAATTTTACTTTTAATTGGACAATCTTATTTGATGTCGCCAATAAGAAAATTGGCAGATAATTCAAGGCAATTACCTTTAAGGAATATCTCAAAATTAATTTTAGATATTCGCGAGGGAAGGGAAACTTTAGCAATGATCGGCATCAGAAAACCTTCATTACATTATTATTCGAGACAAATAGTTTTTTATGAACCAAACACTGAAGAGGGTTTAATTAATCTGTCAGAAAGGCTAAATACTGATAGGAGAAAGAATTATGAGGACCAGCCTGATTATGAATATAGATCTCTATTGGTAGTAATAGATGAATACTCCACCCGCCGACAGCAATGGTCAAAA
>MWOX01000270.1 GCA_002026005.1 Prochlorococcus sp. HOT208_60m_808M21 | reverse complement strand
AAAGTTGCATTTGGAAGAGCATCTCTAAGTCCTTTTGCTAATCCATATTTCACTTCTCCTGTCTTTGAATCTATTCTTCCTTTGAACCCATATTGAGTTCTATGTGCCTCATCACAAATCACAACAATATTTTTTCTATCAGTTAATGCAGGGAATTTTTCTTCATCCTTTTCTGTTGCAAATTTTTGAATGGTTGTAAAAATAATTCCTCCACTAGGTCTGTTATCTAATAGATCTCTTAGATCTTTTCTTGACTCTGCTTGCTTAGGTTTTTCTCCTAATAAATCTCCAGATCCAGTAAATACGCCAAATAACTGACCATCAAGATCTTGTCTGTCTGTAACCATTACTATGGTTGGATTTTGAAGTCTTTTATCGGTTAGAAGTTTTCCCGCTAAACATGCCATCTCAATACTTTTCCCTGCACCTTGGGTGTGCCAAACAACTCCACCTTTACGATCACCATCTGGTTTACTTGCCTCTACTACCCTTTCGACTGCTGTATTTACGGCATGGAACTGATGATAAGCAGCAATCTTTTTGATAATTTCTTTTTCTTCTTCAAATACACAGAACGAACGTATGAAATCTAATAATCTTTTTTTATCGAATAATCCTCTAACTAAAGTTTCTAGTTGTTTGAACTTTCCAAGTGGATCTAAATCTTGTTCTTTTTCAATAACTCTCCATTGCTGGAATCTTTCCTCATTAGCAGAAATTGATCCTACTTTTGCATAAGTTCCATCGCTAATTACCAATAAAACATTTGGAGTAAATAAATCAGGAATATCAAATTTGTAAGTTCTAAGTTGATTGAAAGCATCCCAGATATCAGTTTTTTCATTCGCTGGATTCTTGAGTTCAACTACTGCAATTGGAATACCATTGATATAAACAACAACATCAGGTCTACGATTATTTTTTGGACCACTAATTGCTAATTGATTGACGACTAACCAATCATTGTTTCTAGGATTTTCAAAATCAATTACTTTCAAGCGGATTCCAACTTCTTGATTACCTTGCATGTATGAGATTGGAAGACCAGTTGTCATCCAACTATGAAATTGGCGATTTGAAGCAAGTAATCCAGGAATATTTGGATTTGATAGTTGAAGAACTGCAGAATCAATTGTTCTAGTTGGCACTTCTGGATTATTTCTTTTTAGAGCAGATCTCAACCTACCTTCCAGAATAACTTTTCTGAAATCATCTCTTTCTGGAGACGTTGAATCTGGAGCAATATCTGGTCCGTGAGCAAATTGATATCCAATTTCTTTGAACCATTCAATAGAAAAATTTTCTAAATCTTCTTCGGTAATAATCGACTTCATATTTATAAATCCTCAATTATTTTTTCAGAATCAGGAATACTGAGTTCTCCTGAAATAAGTTTTGGAAGAAGTGTATCTCTTATGTTTGAGAGAAAAGATATCTCTCTTTTTAGAGCAAAACATTTATCCATTAGAGGAAAAACAAATTGATTGAATTTATCAATAATTTTCTCTGGTGGAGAAAGGATTTCTATTGAATCAAATTTGCTTTTATTGAGGTTGAAGAAGACAGATCCACCTCCACCAAATGACAAAAGTAAATCCTTATTCATGAGTAAATAAAATGCGATGAACCAAGTGCAATTTTTATTGTTTGGTGTAATTGAATTGATTTGTTGGTTGGTAAAGCATGATTCTTGTATAACACCAATAAGTCCTGGGGTTGCTATGCAACTAACTAAAATGGATCCTTTTGATAAAAGTTTCTTTGATTGTAATTCTGCGCCTGATTTTGATAACCCTTTTGATGAAGAAGTTACATGTAGACCTTTATGCAAATCAGGAATAGTTACAAACATATAGTCATTTCCATAGTAACTTTCATTTCTAGTAGAAGGAGTCTTGCCGCACACAGTCTCTCCCCAATCAGAAATTTTCTTTATATCCCAACTATTTGGTATTTGACCAATTTCAGAATCCTGAAATGAATCTGGAAATAAATCACTTATCTCATCAGGTAATCCAGTTGAACGACCTTTTGCTTTTGCTTTTACAGGATCGAAATCAATAAACCAGGACTTGAAAAGTGCTTTTGCTATTTCTTCAAGAATTTTATTAGTCTTTTTATTGAGTTCAATTTTTTCATCCAGAGTTCCAAGTATTTGAGAGATTATTTTTTGATATTTTTTTGGCGGTGAAGAGATTTCAATGGAATTTATTATTGATTGATTGAGCAATGGTTGTCCTGACCCAACTTTCAATCTCCCAAGATCATATTTTTTGAGTAAATAATAAAAAAATCTTGCATCACTATTTTCTTTTGCAATCGCTTTCATTGCATTATCTGTTACCCAACATTTTTCTTGACTGAAGTGAACAGAACCGCAATAAGTTCCTACCCTTCCGATAATGATGGTATTTTCTGGAGTATTTGTATTCTTACATTTATCTATTTCTCCATTAGAACCGAAAACACTAAAAGATCCTTTTTCGGGAGGTTTCGTTTTCCCGTTAGATACTTCTAAGCAATTTCCAATTGAAGTATCAATCCAATCAGAATTCATATCCAATCCTTTTTAGATTTTCTGCGATCTGTTCATCTAACTTTGCCCCTTCTTCTTGCTGCTCTTTGAGTAAAGAAGTAAGTCTTTTCATCTTCTCATCAAAAGGTTCACCATCATCTTCTTCCTCAGGAGCACCAACATATCTTCCAGGAGTTAGAACAAAACTATTCTTTTCAATCTCTTCAAATTTTGCTTCATAGCAGAATCCTGCAATATCTTCATAATCCTCATTATTACGCCAAGAGTGAACTGTATTTGCAATTTTAGAAATATCCTCATCTGTAAGAATTCTTTCAACACGATTTTTCATGGTTCCCATTTTACGAGCATCAATGAATAAAGTTTCTCCTTTACGATCTCTTCCTCCTTGAGTTTTGTCATTAGTTAAAAACCATAAACAAACTGGGATTTGGGTATTCAAAAATAATTGTCCAGGTAAAGCAACCATTACCTCAACTACATCTTTTCTGACCATTTCTTCTCTAATATTTCCTTCATTACTTGTATTGGAACTCATAGATCCATTAGCAAGCACAACCCCTGCTTGTCCACCTGGTCTCAACTTCCAAAGCATATGTTGTAACCATGCATAGTTAGCATTACCTACGGGTGGTCTTCCATATACCCAGCGAACATCACTCTCATATTTTTCTCCGCCCCAATCAGAAATATTGAAAGGAGGGTTAGCAAGAATGTAATCAAATTTTTGATCAGGATGTTGATCTCTTGCAAAAGTATCTGCAGGTTCTTGCCCTAAATCAGCAGAAAAACCTCTTATTGCAAGGTTTATTGCTGCTAATCGCCAAGTAGTAGGATTACTTTCTTGCCCATAAATTGAAATGGCATCTCTTTCTCCGCCATGTGCTTCAATAAATCTTTCACTTTGAACGAACATTCCTCCTGATCCACAACACGGATCATAAACTCGCCCTTTATCAGGAGATAAAACGGCAACTAATGTTTTTACAACATGACTTGGGGTATAGAATTGTCCCCCTTTCTTCCCTTCAGCGCTTGCAAATTGACCCAAAAAATATTCAAAAACCTCACCTAAAATATCTCCAGAATTTCCTTGGTCGGTGAAACCAACGGTCGAAAAAAGATCTATTAGTTGTCCTAATATCCCTGGTTCTAATTGAGCAGCACCGAATCTTTTATCTAATTTTCCTCTTAAGTCTGAGTTTTCATTTTCAATTGAAATTAATGCTTTATCAATACGTTGTCCAATATCAGGTTGCTTTGCTTGATTTCTAAGTTCTTCCCATCGAGCATCCTTTGGAACCCAAAACACATTTTCTTGAGTGTAATAATCTCTATCTTCTAGTGCCTCTTGATGATCTTTTGGATCATCTCCAAGAAAATAATCTGAATCTGGCGTACTTACTATTTCTAAAACTTTTTTCTGATGTTCAACAAATGTATCCGAAACAAATTTTAGAAATATCAACGGAAGAACAAGATTCTTATATTCAGCGGCATCCATCTGGGCGCGCAATTTATCTGCACTTGCCCAGAGAACTGCTTTGAAATCTTTTTGATTATCTTCTTTCTTTTTAGGAATGACCAACAATAATGATTGCTTTTATTTTATACCTAGTTCTTATTTTGTTTGATTCAATGCTGACTTTATGACATGAGATTTGTTATTTTTTTATTAGAAGAGAGTTAAATCATGATTACTAATAAGAGATACCAAACGTTATTGATGCTTGCTACTACAGGTCAACCTTTAAATAAAGATGCTACAGAAGAAGAAAAAAATTCTACGAAGAATGCAAACATGACTATGAAGTTATGAAGAAAACCGCTACAGAACATGGAATAAAGAACCCAATAATGGAAATCCCATTTGAGGTTGATTTTTAGAGGAATAATGCAACCACCAAAGACTTCTGAAGAATTAGCAGAAATGTATCCCGATTTAGAACCTTGGCAAAGGGATGAACTAGAAAATTGGCACAGAGGATGGATTACAAAAATGATGACAGGAGATGCTACTTCTGAAGAATATAATGCTGGGATACCTCCTCATCCAGATCCTCATCATTCTGAAGATGTTGAAAAATAAATTGGTAGATAATTTGTAAAAAAGATTGCCGTGGATTTCTTTATTATTAACTTTCCAGTATCGTTCCAAGTGTTCCCTGTTAATACTAAAAATGTGGTGGTGGATGTGGTGGTGGGTAAAATGAGTTGCTCTATAAAATGCTTCCTATATGGTTCTATAACTGCCGTAATGGAATGAGATGTAATTTCACCCTCTCCGTAATTCTATACAAATAAGGAATCGTCAGATATCGTCAAAAAGTCCAGTATGACTGCTACGACTGAACAATTTGTCGTAAAGTTTAACCCTAAGACAGACAAACACTACCATAGAAAAACGGATGGTATTAGGGAGGCTTTAAGGATGTGTTAAAATGATACCTTTTGCTAACAGATTATGTGTCTAAGAAATTCTTCACACACTAATTTCTAATAGGTAAACTCCCCTTTAAATTCGGGTGTTTTTTAATGATAAAAATACTGCAATAGTTAACTGGCACATATGACAGTTAAGTAACATTTCATTTACTCCTTCCACGGAAAAAAATGTATGGCTTATTTTATGTATGTGTGAAGGAGTGGTTTTTACTAAAAACAGTGGAAACAAGGAAACACTTTATTTAGTAAACCAAAAAGACCTCTAGAAGTAGGGGTCCTTTTTTTTATATAATTAGGGAATAACCAAGTAAGTGTATGAAGTTTTAAAATGAGGTGGATTTTTTATATTTTTTTAGTTAGTCAATTATTTAATTTTTTAGGAGTTTTTGCGGAAAAATTAAAAAAAGATTTGTCTGAATTAAATATTGTTAATTGGGAAAAGGTAAAGGAAAATAAACCTGAAACATTGAAAAAAATTATATGGAAATCTTATAAAGGAGACGAAAATTATTTTAAAAATAAAAATAAAGAAGGTTTCTCAACAACTCATTCTAAACAAGGTAAATCTGCTTGGATGGAGCCTACATCTTGGCGTAATCGCACGTTGCGTTTTTCCTATGAGGAAATTGATATGCCAGATGCAGGCGAATACATGGGCTTGTACAGTATAGGAGCTTACGATCGACTCAACACCTGGCTATATGGGGGTATAACTCTTTACGGTGCCGCTAGCGGACGCCGTGGTGGGTTCTTCACTGGTGGATATACCTTGGGCGTGGAACGTCAGTTAATCGATAACTGGATTTTTGACTCGGGAGCCTATGTAGGTGCCGGGGGCGGTGGCGCTGCGGCACAAGGGGGAGGCTTAATGATACGTTCCCATATCGGTCTAAAGTACGACTTTAACTGGAGCGTACTGGGGCTAAATTATTCCTACGTAGACTTCCCCAACGGAGATATTTCCAGCGATGCAGTCACTCTTTCACTAGATATTCCTTTCACTTCGCCTACACTTAATTCGCAAGATGATGGCCTGACTGTGGCCGATTACTTCGGTAACGATTGGAATAATGTAAGCCGTCATCGATCGCACCTAGCAGCCCGTGTTCGAGCCTATTATCCGTCCAGTGGCAGTAAAACTACCTCCGGTGGATCATTTAATGATTCCTTGGGGCTGGTCGGCGTAGATTACTCTTACTTTCTTGATGAAAACTGGTTTGCTACCTTTGAAACTGCCGGCGCTGTATCAGGTGGAGTAGGAGGGTACGCTGAACTTTTGGCGGGAATAGGCTATCGCCTCCCCCTGACCAAAAATGATCGTCTTTCTATGCTCCCCTCTTTAACCATTGGCGGCGCGGGTGGCGGAGCAGTTGAAACGGGCGGAGGATTTGTTTCTCGAGCAAATCTAGGATTGGAATATCGATTTTCTCCAGATCTAAGCATGATTATGGACGGCGGCTACCTCACAGCCCCAGATGGTGCTTTTGACACCTCATATGTCGGATTAAATTTGGCATATGTAATGGAAAACTTTGCTCAGGATCAAAAAGGAGCACCCTTAGCAGAAACAGACATTATACAAACTAATAATTGGCGTTTTCGCCCAGCTCACCAATGGTATTTTGATGCGCAACGTAAGGTGGGCTCCTCACGCGATATGCAACTTTTGGGAGGAAAAATCGACTGGATGGGAGGAGATTGGTGGTACCTCACAGGACAAGGATTAAGCGCGTATGAGGGAGGGGCCGGTGGCTACTCAGAGGGATTCTGGGGTGTAGGCGTTTATAGTCCGATCTGGAAGAATTTGCACCTCTATGGCGAAATGCTAATAGGAGCAGGAGGGGGGGGAGGCGTTGATAGTGGCAGTGCCCTACTATACAAACCAAGTATCGGATTAGAGTACAATTTAAATGATGATTTCAGCCTTCAAACTGGTATAGGAAAAGTGATTTCTAAAGAAGGGAATCTTAATGCCAATATCTTGGATGTTAGTCTGATTTGGCGTTTTGGGACTCCAAGATAGAACTTGTAATCTTGGAGTTGGTATTGAAATAAAGTGGGAAAAATATACCTAATTTAATTTTGGAAAACTTCTTAAAGAAAAGAGATCTGGAATTTTATAAAATTTTTTTTAATATTAAAGAATTAAATAATTTAGTCTTCCCAAAATGGGTCTGTAGTGAAAGAAATATTTAATTGAGAATTCTTTTTACTTTTAATATTGCTTATACAAGCTCTTACCGTTTCACCATTAACATCTATTTCACATGCACCGCAACTTCCTGTAAGACAGCCAGTTGGAATTTCTAAACCTGCTTTTTCTGCAGATGAGAACCAATCCTCTCCCTCCGAAACAAATGTTTCATTATCATTTGGCCATATTACTTTTATATTTCTTTTTTTCAACTTAAAAATGATTTGAGATTTAAATGTTTTTGGAATTCATTCGCAAGATTATCAATAATGGATTCTCTCTTCAATTTATAAGATATTGATTTTTTATTTAATATGGGTAAATGTTTACTCTTCCTTATCAAATTAATGTATTGGTCTCTCCAACTGTCATTTTCAAAGATCCCATGAATATACGTTCCTGCGATAGACCCCCCTTGATTATTTTCTTTGTACCAACCAAGATTTAAATCTTTAAAAATAGGTTTAATCTTTAGTGAACTTTGAATATCATCCAATACAGTTTGACCATTATGAATTTCAAACCCATTAATTTCTGATTGGCATGGCCATACAGATTCAGAGTTAATTTGACGTGTTAATTTTTTTTCAAAGAAAGTTGTTTTTAATGGCAGTAATCCAATCCCTTTAATTTTTTGTTCAGAATAATTTTTGGAACCCTCTTTAAAATAGGGATCTTCAAGTGTTGTTCCTAACATTTGTAAACCTCCACAGATCCCAACTATATTTCCATTTTTATTAGAGTATTCCCTTATATCCTGAGATAATCCGGAATTTTCAAGAAATATTTGATCTTTAATCGTTTGTTTACTACCCGGCAGAATAATGAAGTCATACTTACTCAGGTTCTGTGACTCTATAATCCATTCAATTAATATTGTTTCTTCATTTTCTAATGGATCAAAATCCGAGAAGTTACTTATAGATGGTAATTTAATAATTCCAACTTTGATCTCAGGATTTGTGACAGTGATTTTTTTTTCTAATAAATCTAAAGAATCTTCTGGAGGGAACGAATCATTTAACCATGGAATAATTCCAATAACAGGGATTTGAGTTTTATTCTCTATCCATTTTTTCCCTTCTTCAAATAATGAAAGGTCTCCTCTGAATCTATTAATAATAATTCCCTTAATAAGTTTCTTTTCTTCAGGCTTCATTAATTCAAGAGTGCCAATTATTTGTGCAAATACGCCTCCTCTTTCAATATCAGTAACCAAAATGCAATTTGCTTTTAAATATTTAGCAACTCTTAAATTAGTCAGATCTCTATGAATCAAATTCATCTCTACCGGACTTCCAGCTCCTTCGATAATTAAACGGCAATTCGGATTTCGTTTATAAATAGACTTTAAACTTTTTTTAATTACTTCCCAGCCTGGAATAAACCAATCTTTATAGTAATTTTGTGCAGTTGTGGTCCCTATACTTTTGCCAAGGTGAATTACCTCGCTTATTGAGTTTCCTTGTGGTTTTAATAAAATGGGATTCATCTCTGCAGAGGGATTAATACCACAAGCAAAAGCTTGAAGTGCCTGTGAATATGCCATCTCTCCACCTTCCCAATCAACCCAAGCGTTGTTACTCATATTTTGACCTTTAAAAGGTATTGGTTTTTCTCCTAAATTTTTAAGAATCCTGCAAATAGCCGTAACCGTTAACGATTTCCCTGCTCCGCTGGAAGTGCCTAGGACCATTATTGGTTTCCTTATTTCATGTAATTTTGCTTCTAAATTCATTAGTAATTTATATTAATTTTAAAATTTATTAATTATTAAATTGAATTATAATTTGGTTAAAAATTTGTGTTAATTCTAGCCTCTGCTTCTCAATCTAGAAAGAAATTACTAGAAAATTGTCAAATCGAATTTATCCAAATATCAAGTGACTTTGATGAAACTACTATTCAAGAAAAGAATATATTTAATCTAGCTTTGGAATTATCTTTTCAAAAGGCTAATAGTTTATCTGAAAATATTCAAAACATATCATTACCCGAAGAATTTAATTATGGTCCTTTGGAAATACTTGGGTGCGATTCAATTTTTGAATTTAAAGGAGAAGCTTATGGAAAACCATTTAATAAAGAGGAAGCCTTTATTAGATGGAAAAAAATGTCTGGAGAATTTGGATTTTTACACACTGGTCATTCTCTAATAATTGGGAATTTTGATTCAACTTCCAAAAATTTTAAAATGACTGAAATAATAAAAAAAACAGTAAGTTCAAAAGTTTATTTTTCTAATTTGGAAGATTGGGAAATCAAGAGTTATGTAGATACAAATGAACCTTTATACTGCGCCGGAGGATTTGCCTTGGAAGGTATAGGCGGAAAATATATAGAAAAAATAGAGGGTTGCTTCAGTAATGTAATGGGATTAAGTTTGCCATGGCTTAGAGAAAATTTATATAGATAATAAAATTGAGCAAAAAAAAACCCTATCCGGAGATAGGGCTTTTTTAGTTGAGATAGAAATTAATCTAAATCAGGCAATTCTAGAGCTGGTTCACTCTTTCTGTCGATTCCTTTTTCGAAACCAGCAGCGGCTGCTCTAGCACGTCCAGCATGCCAAAGGTGGCCAATGAATGTAAACCATCCTAGGAAGAATTGAGCTGCAGCTAACCATTGTCTTAAATTAACGAAGTTAACAGCATTAGGCTCTGTAATGATTCCACCAACGGAGTTGATAGAAGCGTTAGGAGCATGAGTCATATATTCAGCTGCTCTTCTTACCTGCCAAGGCTGAATATCATTTTGGATTTTCTCAAGGCTCAAACCATTAGGTCCTCTTAAAGGCTCTAACCATGGACCTCTGAAATCCCAAAATCTCATTGTTTCACCACCAAATATAATTTCACCTGTAGGAGATCTCATGAGATACTTACCTAATCCAGTTGGTCCCATTGTTGAACCTACGTTAGCTCCAATTCTTTGATCTCTCACTAGGAAAGTAAAGCTTTGAGCCTGTGAAGCTTCAGCATTTGTTGGGCCATAAAACTCTGAAGGGTAAGCAGTGTTGTTAAACCAGATGAACGTTGAAGCAATAAAACTTGCTACACAAATTCCACCAAGAGCGTAACTTAATAGTCCTTCACCATTCCAGATAAAAGCTCTTCTAGCCCATCCAAAAGGTTTGGTAAAGATATGGAATATTCCTCCAATAATTGCAGTAATACCCACGTAGACATGTCCACCAACAATATCTTCAATGGAGTTAACACCGATTATTGAACCAGCTCCTCCCCATGGAGATCTGAATAGATAGCCAAGTATAACTCTTGGATCTAAGGTTGGATTTACAAGTCTGACTTCACCACCACCAGGTGCCCATGTGTCATATGCACCGCCAATAAAACACCAGTTTACTGACCATGCTAGTGCACCTACACCTAGAACAATCAAATGATATCCTAGGATATTTGTCATTTGATTTTTATCTCTCCAATCGGTTGAGAAAAATGGAAAATCTTCTTCAAGTTTTTCTGGACCTGCTAATGAATGGTAAATACCACCAAAACCAAGTACAGCTGAAGCTATCAAGTGAACCACGCCAGCTTGGAAGAAAGGCATGATATCAGTAACTTCACCACCTGGGCCTATTCCATAGCCAAACATTGCAACGTGTGGCATACAGATTAAACCTTGCTCCCACATTGGTTTATCAAAAGTAAAATGATTAACCTCAAAGAGCATCATTGCTCCCGCCCAAAAGACTATTAGTCCAGAGTGAGCAATGTGAGCTCCTAATAAACGTCCAGATAAATTGATTAATCTAGCGTTACCTACATACCAGGCATAACCAGTTTCCTCAATACTTTGGTTTGGAGCTCTTAATAAATTATTAAAGGGCGTTTCCACGTGGAAGAACCTCCTCAGGGAATACAAAGTTTTCGTGTGGTTGATCCACAGAAGACATCCATGCTCGCATACCTTCGTTCAAAAGTATATTTTTTGTATAGAAAGTTTCAAATTCTGGATCTTCTGCTGCACGGATTTCTTGGCTTACGAAATCATAAGCTCTTAAATTTAGTGCTAAGCCTACAATACCAATTGAAGATGTCCACATACCCATAACAGGTACAAATAGCATCAAGAAATGTAAGAAACGCTTGTTTGAGAAAGCAATACCGAAGATTTGACTCCAGAATCTATTCGCTGTAATCATTGAATAAGTTTCTTCTTCTTGAGTTGGGTCAAAAGCTCTAAATGTTGAACTTTGAACCTTACCATCTGTGTATATACTTGTATCTTCATACAAAGTGTTTTGAACAGTAGCTCCATGAATAGCGCAAAGTAGAGCACCACCAAGAATTCCAGCAACACCCATCATGTGGAATGGATTTAAAGTAATGTTGTGAAAACCTTGAATGAACAGAATGTAACGGAAGATTGCTGCAACACCGAATGAAGGTGCAAAAAACCAACTATGCTGTCCTAAAGGATAAATAAGGAAAATACTGGTAAATACTGCAATTACTGCTGAGAATGCTAAAGCATTGTATGGTCTAATTCCAACAAGGCCAGCAATTTCAAACTGACGAAGCATAAAACCAATTAGGCCAAATACTCCATGTAATGCAACGAAGTTCCAAAGTCCACCAAGTTGTAGCCATCTTACGAAACTACCTTGGGCTTCAGGACCCCATAAAAATAGAAGACTGTGTCCCATGGCATCACCAGGGGTGCTTACAGCTGCTGTTAAAAAGTTACAACCTTCAAGGTATGAGCTTGCAACTCCATGTGTGTACCAAGAGGTAACAAATGTTGTTCCGACGAACCAACCACCTATAGCAAGATATGCACAAGGGAGTAGAAGTAGTCCGGACCAACCAATAAATACAAAGCGGTCGCGCTTCAACCAATCATCGAGGACATCAAACCATCCTCTTTGTGGGGCGCTACCAACTGCGATCGTCATGAGAAATCGTTTTTAGCTTCGGGATACGCAGTGACTGTAACAAAGATTGAGAGTAATGTGGGGAAATATTTGTATATCTGAAATGCCTTGTAAAGCTTTCCTGACTTTTTTATTAAAAATTAGGTATGAATACTCCCTTAGTTTGTTAAATTATCTGAATTAGGCTCTAAAAAAAGATAAAAATGAATTCAGACCTTACGTCATTCGATAAAATCGAACAAAAAATTGGTGGTTCAAGAAAAATTTCAAATTATATTATTGGAGGAATGTTGACTATAGGAGGTATTGGTTTTCTTTTGGCTTCTATATCAAGCTACACAGGAAGGGATTTATTACCTTTAGGAAATCCTTCAACTTTGTTGTTTATCCCTCAAGGAATAATAATGGGAGCATACGGAGTAATAGCTAATTTATTAAATTTTTACTTGTGGTATTTGGTTTACATAAACTTTGGTTCAGGAAGTAATTATTTTGATAAATCCTCAAAATCTGTAGAAATAAAAAGAAAGGGATTATTTAAAGATGTTGAAGTTAAATTAAATTTTGATGAAATTAAATCTGTTAAGTTGGATATAAGTGAGGGATTTAATCCTAGAAGAAGAATTGCTTTAGTATTAAAAGGTAGAAAAAAACCTCTCCCTTTAAGCGGAGCAGGTGAACTTAAACCACTGCTTCAGGTTGAAGAAGAGGGAGCTCGTCTAGCTAAATTTTTAGATGTTAATTTGGAGGGCTTAAAATAAAAAAAAAATATTTTTTAAAAACATTATCTTTTATACAGGTTTTATTTTTGGCTCAAGCTTGTGATTATAAAAGTAAAATTGATTCAAATTATTACTGCCAAAAACTTAAATTTAGTTGTATTCAGAGTAATAAAGTAGTTAATTTTAAAACTTCAAGGGGTGATTTTGAGGTAAAATTATATGGTAAAGATAACCCAGTAACAGTATCAAATTTTCTGGAAAACATAGACAATAATATTTATGAAAATAAAAAATTTTATAAAATAATAAATTATCCCCAAATAAGTTTTATACATGGCGGCGTTAATCCAGAAAAAAAATCTTATAGAGAACGAAAACAAAACCTGAATAAGACAAGTCCAACAATACCTTTAGAAATAAAATTCAAAGAAGAAATAAAACCAAGATATAACTATCAAATAAAAAATCCTAGTGAAACAGTAAATTTAGTTAATACTTTTGAGAGTGGATCAATCGCTATGGTTAAAAGCGGTAAGAATAAGTCTTCATCTACTGAATTTTTTTTTGTAACGACTAAGATCCCAGAATTAGATGGAAGATATTCGATTTTTGGAAAGATTATTAAAGGATTAGACGTACTCGAAAAAATCAATAAAGAAGACTTCATCAAGGCAGTCCAGATATCTAATTAAATTTCTAGGGAATATTTATTTATTTTCAACATTTCTGTATTAACTCCTGAAGAGCGTTTAAGAGCTACTTTTCCAGTCCTCGCTATTTCAAGTATGCCGTATGGCTCGAGTAATTTCTCTAGAGCAACTAACTTCCCAGGATCTCCAACTACCTCGAGAGTTAAGGCCATATCTGATACATCAACAACTTTTGCACGGAAAATCTGTACTATATCAAGGATATTACTCCTAGTATCTTCTTTCGATGAAACTTTTAGTAACATCAATTCCCTTTCAACAGCTGCGAGATTAGTAAAATCTACAACTCCCAGAACATTAAATAACTTATTAAGTTGCTTAGTCATTTGTTGAAGAGTTTCATCATCACCCTCTACTACCATTGTTAACCTTGAAATCCCTTTAGATTCTGCAGGTCCTACTGCAAGGCTATCTATGTTGAATCCCCTTCTAGCGAAGAGACCTGAGATCCTACTCAAGGCTCCAGATTGGTCTTCTACAAGAACTGATAATGTATGTTTCATATTTTAAAAGGTTTTTAAATCTCTAATCCATTCATAAGAAATTCTATTGAATACTGAAGGGTCTTCATCATGGATACAATGCCCTGAATTGGATACTATTTTTAATTTTACCCATCTATGGAAATTTGCAATCTTTTTACCAACAAACAAAGGTATGAAATTATCTTTTTCGCCCCAAATCAATAAAAAAGGAACTTTTTTTGAGGCGCTAAGTTTTCTCAAAAGGTGAGAAGCTTTAAATTTTTCATCTCTAGAAGACATTCCAATGCACATTGCTCTTAATGATCTAGCTGAAGTTCTTCTTAAAACTGGTTTTGTTACCAAATCAATTAGTTCGCAATCAATATTATCTTTTTTGAAATAGGCAGAATTTAGTCCCAGTTTAATAACCCCTAATTTAGTTATTAAAAATAAAATAATCTCCAAAGGGAAAAACAAAAAAAATATTGTTATGAATTTATCTTGAAATTTCTTAAATGAAGATTTTTTTGTTAAAGACTTTTTATTTTCTTGAATTTGATCAGGCAAAGGCGATGCAATAACTGTTGCAATCTGATCCTCTAATGAAACAGCACATGTTAGAGCAACTAGTGATCCAAGGGAATTGCCAATTAGAATTACTTTCCCAGAATTCTTTGGTCTTATTACCTGTGCAATAAAGTCTTTCACTTGATCACACCAAATCTCATTACTTAATTTTCCAATTTGTCTAATCCCAGGTTGATCTGAATCCCCAAATCCTATTAAATCCAAAGAATAAGAGGCAAAATTCTTTTTCGCAAAATACTCTAAATTGTTTCTCCAATGTTTTCGACTTGCTCCAAATCCATGGAGAAAGATAATTGGAATCTCATTTTCTTCTCCTGAGACACTCCAACAAATTTTAAAACCATTCCAATTCCAGTAATTAGGAATGTTTATGTTTTTTTTTAAATTATTATTCATATATTCAAAATTTTCAAGATATTTGAATTATCTACATTTTTAACAAATAAATGTATTTTGAATGTAAATTATAGTAATGATTCAATTTTACTATGGCTAAAGAAATTTTTAGTATTGCAGCAGTTTTTTGGATACTGATACCAATAGGATTAGTTGGCGGTGCTTTGTTATTAAAGTTTCAGGGAGACTGATTCTCACGGATACATCACAATTTGAGTTATGGTCTTAAAGTTAAGTAAATCTTAAGTATGAAGATTCTTTTAGTAGGGGCAACAGGGACACTTGGTAGACAAATAGCAAAGCAAGCTATAGAAGAAGGGCATGAAGTAAGATGCTTTGTAAGAAATCCAAGAAAAGCTTCCTTTCTACAAGAATGGGGTTGCGAGTTAACAAAAGGTAATTTATTAAATTCTTTTGATATCGAATATGCATTGCAAGATATTGAAGTAGTCATTGATGCAGCGACTAGTAGGCCAGATGATCCTAAGAGTATTTATGAAATTGATTGGGATGGAAAACTCAACTTATTCAATGCTTGCGAATCTTTAAACGTAAAAAGGGTAATATTCCTTTCTATCCTCCTAACAGAAAAGTTTAGAAATGTTCCTTTAATGGACATTAAATTTTGCACTGAAAAACTTCTTGAACAATCTGATTTAGACTATACAATCTTCAAATGTGCAGCTTTTATGCAAGGAGTTATTGGTCAATTCGCAATCCCAATCTTGGATAGTCAAGCAGTGTGGATGAGTGGGACTCCAACTAAAATTGCTTATATGAATACTCAAGATATGGCGAAAGTTGTTTTAGCAGCAGTAAATAATCCAAAAACTCACAGAACATCATTGCCATTAGTAGGTCCTAAAGCATGGGATTCAAATGAAGTTATATCCTTATGTGAAAAATTTAGCAAAAAGAAAGCTAAAATTTTTAGAGTTTCCCCCTTTCTTATTAGTGTCACTCAAAAAGTAGTTTCCTTTTTCCAAGATTCTTTAAATGTTGCTGAAAGATTGGCTTTTGCCGAAGTAACTAGTAGCGGTGAATCATTAGATACTGATATGAGCAAAACTTACGAAATACTGGAACTTAAAAAAGAAGATATGACCTCACTAGAGAATTACATAAAGGAGTACTACCAACAAATACTCAAAAGATTAAGGGAAATGGAAGCAGATCTTAATATCGAGGAAAAAAAGAGATTACCATTTTAATGTTGCAATTGTAGACTTATATAGTATATTTGTACTATATATATTTTTGATTATGTCTGTTTCTAAGTCTAAAAATCTTGAACGAAAACTAGATATTTTTGCAAAAGAAGCAAAAAATGAATTGAATAATGTTTGCGGATCTTCATTGTGGGAAAGCCTTGGGTTTGTTTTTTTTGATCAATTAGAAGATTCTGAAAAAATTGCGAAAGCAAATTTTTATTATGGTCAACTTCAATTAATTAATGAAATAAAATTTTCAATTTGAATTGAGTTGCATATTTTTACGTATGTAATTTTTTTCAAATCAATTTTGGCTAATCTTTTTCTGATAATATGTACTTAGTAAAAGATTAATTAATGATTGAAACTTCAGGTGTAATAGAAAAAGAGCAGGGGAATGGATTTTATTTGGTTACCTTAGAACAACCTGAAGGACATCAATGTTTATGTAGAGCTGCAGGTAAATTGACTAAATTTAGAATTAAATTATTAGCTGGAGATAAAGTTTTAGTTGAGATTAGTCCTTATGATCTCTCTAGAGGGAGGATAACCTATAGAGAAAGAAATGCAGGTGGTGCTAAACCTACTACTAATAAAAATAACCCTAAAAGAAATAATAAATAAAAATAGATACTTTAGATAATATTTTTTATCGCTTCTTTAAACTCACTTCTTTGCTTAACACCTTGCCATTGTTTTTTTAATAATTTTT
>MWOX01000269.1 GCA_002026005.1 Prochlorococcus sp. HOT208_60m_808M21 | reverse complement strand
AATGGATTGAACCCAAAAGCGTATCCATCCAATGCGCCGCATTCCAAATGAAAGGGACTGAAAATCAATTTTGTCAGACATTCATTTGATTGAATAAATTATAATCTATTCAAATTTGCCATCAAAATCATAAAATTGCACGTAATCTTTTGATCTCTTTAATATCGCCATCTGAAGTTAAGAGTCCCACCTCAATAGCTATTCGAAGTTTTGATGGCCATCATGCTGGCCACAGAAAATTAATAAAAAGTGTAGTTGAAGAAAATCAATATACCCCAACAATTGCAAGCTTCTGGCCTCATCCCCGAGAAGTTCTTTACAAAGAGATGCGTCTTAGACTTGATCTCCCTAATGAAAAACTATCTATTCTTGAAGATCTGGGGATTGAACAATTAGTTCTGATTCCTTTTGATATGGAACTATCAAAATTAA
>MWOX01000268.1 GCA_002026005.1 Prochlorococcus sp. HOT208_60m_808M21 | reverse complement strand
TATTTAACAGAGGCCTTATAATGATCAAGGAAAAAACTGTTAAAGAAAATAAAATTGAGATACAACTCTTACAAGTTAAATCACCATATGGGGCATGTAAAGCCACTAATTCTAAATCCATAGTTTGTGTATAGGCAGTCCTAATAGGTTCAATAGCAAAAGTTAATGGATTTAATGAAGCTAACCAGCCCAGCCAATTTGGCATAAATGAGATTGGAACTAAAGCGGTACTCGCAAATAGAAGAGGTAAATTTATTACGAATATAAGAGCGATTAATTCAATATGTCCCGGCAAAACAAACGCTAAACATAAACTTATTGATGTCACAAAAAGAACTAATAAAATTAGTGTGGCAAATACAATTCCTAAACCATATAAGTTGGGCCATCCATAACCCAAAATGTATGAAACAATCATTATTACAATAC
>MWOX01000267.1 GCA_002026005.1 Prochlorococcus sp. HOT208_60m_808M21 | reverse complement strand
AGCTGTCCCATTAGCTCTATCCATAAAAATATGCCTTTCAGTATCAGGACATTCTCTAAATCTATATTGGTCGTTAATTCGCATCACACCATTTCTAGATTTAAGGCATTTTAAGTTGGCTAAAAGTTCTCCTGATGCTTGCTCAATCCAGAAGCCCCATACATTAGCAGAACCATTAAATATAAATGCAGTTCCATAAATATCTTCTTTTTTAGCTGTTTCTCCATTAGTTTTTTTATTTAAGTGATGTACGCAAATAATTGCTAAACCAAGCTCCCCTGCAAGCTGGTTAAGTCTATATATAAGTATTCCAAACTCAGCATCTTTAGGGTTTATCTCTGCCCCTGCAATCCTTACAAGGCTATCCATCATTATTACTTTTACATTGTTTTCTACTATGTATTTCTTAAGTTCTGGGAACTGTA
>MWOX01000028.1 GCA_002026005.1 Prochlorococcus sp. HOT208_60m_808M21 | reverse complement strand
CAAATCCAAAATTTAAATAATTAAAAATAAAAGAACTTAATGAAAACAATAAAAAAGATGCAAATAGAGTTATTGAGACTTCAGCATCTAAAGTGTGAGGTACGCTACCCTTTAAATCAAATTGCTTTTTACATTCTCTAATTTGTCTTTTAGAAAGCTTTAAATAACCAGTTTCAGGAATTCTTTGCGACTTATATTTTCTTAGTAATCTTGCTTCAAGAGTTTCTGGCTCCTTTGTCATAATTGATGTTAATAATTCATCTGGCTTTAATTTCTTAATTTTCTTTTCAAGATTATCCGTTTTCCCGATCCTATAAAGGTCTCCTACTCTAATAAGATAAACATATCCCGACATTTGCGTTGTAAAGTTAATACTGTTCTTATTTAGATAATACTAAAAGAATTGGGGAAATTAAAAGTTTTTACAATATGAAAAAAGATATTTTATATTCATTTCGAAGATGTCCATATGCAATTCGTGCAAGATGGGCCCTGTTAATTTGTGAAATAAAAGTAGAGATTAGAGAAATTGATTTAAAAAACAAACCTCTAGATTTTTTAAATAATTCAAAAACGAAAACGGTTCCAATACTAATAAAAAAAAATAGTCAAGTTATTGAAGAAAGTCTTGAAATCATCCTGTGGGCTCTCTCAGAGTCAAAAAAGGAAAACATCAAATTAATTTATTTCCCTGAGGACAAAAAGGAAGAAATTTTTGAATTGATTAATGAAAACGATAACGAATTCAAATATCATTTAGATCGATTTAAATATGCCACAAGATTTAAAAATAGTGATGAAGAATTTCATTTCACAAATGCGATTAAATTTATAAAGAGATGGAACGAACTTCTTGCAGAAAAAAAATACTTTTTTGGAGATAGCCCCACAATTGCTGATTGGTCTATTTGGCCTTTTGTGAGACAATTTAGAATCGCTTGTGAAAGTCAAAAAAGAACCAATTATTTTGAATCCTCAATAAAAAACTGGTTAGATTCATTTGAGAAAAATAAAGAATTTAAATCTTTAATGTATAAATACGAATTATGGGAACCAAATTCTATAAAGAATTATTTCCCATCTAATTAACTTTCCAACAACTTCCTTTTCTCAATTATTCGTGCTAACTCCAAAAAATATCCTGCAGTCCTAAATTTACCTATATTTTTTTCCTTAAAATCAAGATCGCTTCTAATTTCTGCAGTCTCCGCCATAAGCAAATCTAAATCATTTGATCCAAGACTATACAATTCACCAAGTTCGATTTCCCTTCCAAGTAAATGACTTCTAAACCACTTCCCTTTATTTTCTTGAGGTGGAATATCGTAGGGAGTAAATGACATTAAAATAAAATCTAGGCTTTTACCATTCTAGGGTTTTTATTGAAACTTTTTCATATCTAATTTATTAAAAATCAATGCAATAAAAAGAATTGCGAATGTAATTAGGGCACAAATTTCTGTCCAATAATCTAACCCAATTTTAGAAATCATTAATGGTGCAAGAACTGTGAATAGTCCCCCAGAAAGAATTAACTGAGCGAATAGCTGTTTTGACGTAAAAATTGGTAAAGTCTTAGAAATATTTTTAGGATCGGCAAGCCTTAAAAGA
>MWOX01000266.1 GCA_002026005.1 Prochlorococcus sp. HOT208_60m_808M21 | reverse complement strand
CTCACCAAGTTGCTTTTCTGTCTGATATACGAGTGTTTCAGCTTGATTTTTTAAATCGATTTTTTCTCTTTTTTCTTTATCTGCAGATGCATTTGATTCCGCATCCTTTACCATTTTTTCTACTTCATTATCAGATAGAGTTGAAGCACCAGTAATAGAAATACTTTGTTCTTTACCGCTTCCTTTGTCTTTAGCTGTAACACTGAGAACACCATTTGGATCGATATCAAATGTAACTTCAATTTGCGGAACGCCTCTTGGTGCTGAAGGTATACCATCCAATCTAAAAGTTCCTAAGCTTTTATTATCAGAAGCCATTTCTCTTTCACCCTGTAAAACGTGTATTTCAACATTTGTTTGACCGTCTACAGCAGTTGAATATGTTTCAGATTTCTTCGTGGGTACTGTAGTATTTCGATTTATCATTTTTGTCAT
>MWOX01000265.1 GCA_002026005.1 Prochlorococcus sp. HOT208_60m_808M21 | reverse complement strand
TTTATTTGACCGATGCTTGGCTTCCTGAAATTAACTTATGGGTTGGTGAGTACCCCTATTTATTAAGACCAGCATTTGAGGAAATTTGCTATATTTATCTGAATAGATAGTTGATGCTTATATAATATGACGAAAAACAATTTGAATTTTAAAATTGTTGGATCAGGCCCCACAGGTTTATTACTTTCAATTGCACTTTCAAAATTTGTTTGCAATATTTTTTTAACTGGTTTATTAACAAAAGATAGATTAATTGATAAAGATAAAACTTATGCAATTACTCACTCAACAAGAAAAATCTTATCTAAATTCAGACTTTGGGAAAAATTAGAACCATTTTTGTTTGGCTTTGATACCCTTTCAATTTCAGATAGCGTAACTTCTGCTTTTACCAATTTATCAACTTCTGACTTGGATGATGATGTGAGTTCTGC
>MWOX01000264.1 GCA_002026005.1 Prochlorococcus sp. HOT208_60m_808M21 | reverse complement strand
TTTAAATTTGGATAAAATAACCAAGCATGTGCTTGTACACCGCTTCTACCAACTCTTCCTCTAAGTTGATAAAGTTGAGAAAGGCCAAATTTGTGAGAATCTTCAATAATGATTGTATTTACTTTAGGGATGTCTAATCCACTTTCAATTATCGTTGTGCATATCATTAGATCTACTTCTCCATTATTAAAAGCAATCATTGCATTTCAAGCTCTGTTTCGTACATTTACCCAGAAGATGGTCCTTGGCAAGATGAATTAGAGGAATCATTCCCTTATCAACCAACACCTGACCAAATTACTGCTGTAGAAGAAATAAAATCTGATATGGAAAGCAATAAGCCAATGGACAGGCTAGTTTGTGGAGATGTAGGATTTGGTAAAACAGAAGTAGCTGTTAGGGCTATTTTTAAGGCTATTACATCAGGCAAACAGGT
>MWOX01000263.1 GCA_002026005.1 Prochlorococcus sp. HOT208_60m_808M21 | reverse complement strand
TCAAGTTGAAGAAGTGCTAAAAGTTCATGAAGGAAGACCAAATATTGAGGACCTAATTCGTTCGGGACTTGTTCAATTAATAATTAATACTCCAATTGGCTCACTGGCTCTTCATGATGATGCTTATTTAAGACGTGCTGCTTTAGAATATAATATTCCAACTTTTACAACTATTCCTGGAGCGAAGGCAGCCATTGAGGCGATCAAAGCCTTGCAAGGCAATAAAATTAATACTTACTCTCTACAGGAAATTCATAATTATTAAGATCTTATTCTATGTTTTTTAGTTTTTCTCTTAATTGATTAACTAAAGAGTTTCGACTAATTGAAAGTAATTTGAGAGTATCTTGATACATCTTAAGTTGTGTCTCCGCTATTTGTAGTACTTTTATAGATTCTTTGCAGGAAT
>MWOX01000262.1 GCA_002026005.1 Prochlorococcus sp. HOT208_60m_808M21 | reverse complement strand
GCAGCTAAAACATCTCCAGATTTCAAGGTTCCATTTTGTACTAACAAAGTAGCCACAGGTCCTTTTGCTTTGTCTAGGTGGGCTTCAATAACAGTACCTTTTGCAAATCTATCGGGGTTAGCTTGTAGATCTTCTACCTCTGAAACTAATAAGATCATTTCGAGTAATTTATTAATGTTTTGTTTTTTGATAGCACTTACTGGAACCATCACTGTATCGCCTCCCCAGTCTTCAGCAATTAAATCTTTTTCTGATAGTTCCTGCTTAACTCTGTCTGGAGAAGCTCCTTCTTTGTCAATTTTATTTATTGCAACAACTATTGGTACTTTTGCAGCTCTTGCATGACTGATAGCTTCAAGTGTTTGAGGTCTGCAACCATCATCTGCAGCAACTACAAGAACAGCTACATCTGTAACCTT
>MWOX01000261.1 GCA_002026005.1 Prochlorococcus sp. HOT208_60m_808M21 | reverse complement strand
AATGAAGAATATTAAGACCTGCAATCCAAAAATCTATTTCGCAAATATCGAATATTTCTCTAATTAATGTAAGTTCGATTTCTCCTCCCCAGGGCTCTAAAGCATTAATTATGTGAATATTTAACTTATTATTTTGATATAGATTTTTTAGTAAAAGATCTTTTGCATCTTTTTCATTTGTTAATTTAAGGGCCTCAATTAATTCAACTTTTAGGCCAAATTTTTTTATCATCTTTTCAAGTAAAAAATAGCCTTTCCTTTCTTGCATACCTATTTTTTCCGCAATAACTTTGCGAATCTCAAAAGATAATTCCAATGAATAGTAGGAAAAAAGAATATCAAGATCTAATTTTTTTGAACCTAATCCATTTAAAACTTCTAATATTTCAGATTCACTTTTGCTCATTAATATATTTTAGGTTTTT
>MWOX01000260.1 GCA_002026005.1 Prochlorococcus sp. HOT208_60m_808M21 | reverse complement strand
TTCAAACGCTCAGTATGAAGAAATCATTGAAATTGATTTAGCAAAAGTAATACAACCTATAGTTGCTTGCCCTAATGATCCAGATAATGTAAAAGAAATCACTGATGTTGCTAATACAAATATTGACGAGGTTTTTATAGGTTCTTGCATGACAAATATTGGTCATTACAGGGCAGCTGCGAAAGTTCTTGAAGGTGTACAAAATTTAGAAGCTAAATTATTGATTTGTCCACCAACAAAAATGGATGAAGAAACTCTTAAAGATGAGGGCTACTATAAAATATTCGAAAATTGTGGTGCAAGATTAGAATTGCCAGGCTGTTCTTTGTGTATGGGAAATCAAGCTAGAGTAGATGAAGGTTCTGTAGTATTTTCTACTAGTACAAGAAATTTTGACAATAGACTTGGCAAGAATGCGCAAG
>MWOX01000027.1 GCA_002026005.1 Prochlorococcus sp. HOT208_60m_808M21 | reverse complement strand
TCTGTAAACCAATTGACACATCATTAATGAATGGACAAACACCTTATCCACCAGTGTTTTCTTGATTATTGACAGTTGATTTAAAATAAATAGCAATTAGCTTTTTTCTATGACTATTGAAACTACAGTTTTCACCTTTAAACTTTCAAATACATTTGAGGAATGGGTAAAAATGTTTGATAGTCCAGAGATAGGTGCATTTCATAAAACGGTAGGACTTACTCCTCTATATCGTGGCAAAAGTTTAATTGATCCAAAAGAAGTTATTGTTATTCATCAAGCTGAAGAAGGTGTTGCTAAGCATGTTTTTTCAGATCCTGAAACCATTAAGAATATAGAATCTGGAGGACATATTTATAGCACAACGAAAATCACAAGTTGGGTTTCTGATTAGTCGAAAAAGTAACTATGCAAACTTACGCAAGTTTAATGCTTAAAAGGAGTCCCATATAAGATCTTTAAAACTAAATTAGGATATAGCTGAGTTTAAAGATTAAGAGTATTAACTAATTAGTTCGACTAAATTATTAATAAGAATCTGAGTGCAAGCGGTAACCATAGACATAGAAGAAGCATTAGTAAAAGAGTAATAGCATGGATATTTGGACTGTAATGCTCTTTTAAAAGTTGTGTTTTCATAATTTATCTCGCCTTCTTAAGTTTGATTTCTCTTCTAATAAGCAACGCTATTACCACAACACACATGTTCATTAGAAATACGTCTAATGTCATTTTCTAAAAAAGTCTCTATTTAATTAATAGCAAGATTATTGATCTACGAATCAAGAGATGATTACAAATGTTTATTGGCTTAATAAAAGGAATTTAAAAATTAAATTTATGCTTAAATATCTCAGAACTTTTCGCTATTAAATGGCTTATTCAGAAACAAGAATAGTAATAGGCGGTCTAGCACATGTTCCTGTTCTTATTTTTATAGCCAATTTCATTAAAGGTAATTTTGTAATTAAAACTGAAAAGGCAAAAGAAACTTTAGTTCATGAAGAGACAGTTAAAATTATTGAGGTAAAAGATACAGTATTTAAAGAGGGAAAAGCAGAAGCTATAAAGGAGCTTTCAAATAAGTTGGACAGTATTGAACAGAAGGCTGATGAAGTTTATGAAAAGGTAAAGAAGAAAAAGAAAGATAAGAAGAAGAAGAAAAAAAATAACTAAATTGATATTCTATCAAGCATCAATACATCTTGAGCTTGGATTGTATCTCTCTTATCTTCGTCTTCGGGATCTTTATAAGATTCAATTTCAGCTTGAATTTTTCTCTTGTAAACTCCTTTGATATAGTCCATTTCTCTTTTGTCTTTGTCCAGAATTGAGAATGGTGATCTTTTTAAGTTCATAACTTTCTCCTAAATTAATAAAATTTAATCAGCTCCAGTTTTTATCAGATTCAACAAAGCTATCCAATGTTTGCTGATTCCTGATTTCTTCCTCAAGAAGTTCTTCTTCTGATCTTTCTTCAATCTCAGGTTTATATTCTTCTTTTAGTGTGGATTTGGTAGACATTTGCTCATGACGACTACATCTATGTTCTAACTAGTTAGAGAGGACATTCGACTAATAAATATGTACGGTTTGAGGTAATCCTATATACGGATAAAGGATCAACAATTGAATTTGAATATGGGTAAAATGTAAAAAATTTTAGATCAATTTCTGCTTTTCAAAATCAAAAGTAAAGGTAGACCAATAAGCATCAAACTCCCATCAATTAATAAAAAAGTATTCAGTTTCATTTATCCATTCCTTCAAGGGTATCCCAATTGAGAGAAATTCCTTTTTTAATTGGTTGTTTTTTCATATCATCCATCTCTTTTCTGATTTTGTTGTAGTAGGCCAACTCCTCAGGATCATCAGAACCAAGACCATAATTCATGGTTGCTGCAAGATAAATTCTATGCATCCTGTATGACGATAGTGACATTACTGAAGACAATCTCCATTAAATATATATGAATTCAAGGTAAAATGATGACCTTTGAGATCCCAGTTATTGCAATGTTTTATCCAGCCCCACCATTACAAAGGGAAAGAAATACTCTTAAAAAAGTAGACCAGGATTTAACCTTAGAATAATTATTTGTTAATTAGAGCAGATCTTAGAGTGGATTGCATATATCTGGATATATCTAGCTATATCTGACTACTATCGAAATTCTTGCTTATCCCTTGTAACTCTAGTTTTAGCAATGCTTTTGGGTATGCCCTCGTCGGGACTTGAACCCGAGACCTCTCCCTTACCAAGGGAGTGCTCTACCGCTGAGCTACAAGGGCAATTTTAAAGTGGGCCGGGTTGGATTTGAACCAACGTAGGCAGAGCCAGCGGATTTACAGTCCGCCCCCTTTAACCACTCGGGCACCGACCCCCACTATTTGAACTTATCAGTTAATGGACACTTTGTGTGAAATTGTTTTGGTTTTTTTGTTTCTTTCTAGATAGCATTTGTAAAGAAAAGACTTTATTGATGATGAATATTTTATTGATAAATGGACCAAATCTAAATCTTTTGGGCACTAGAGAACCTGAAATATATGGTAATAAAACATTGAGTGATATAGAAAAAGATTTAACTAAAGTTGCTAAAGAAAAAAGTATTAATCTTGAATTTTTTCAAAGTAATCACGAAGGAGAAATAGTAGATAAAATTCAGGAGTCTGTAAAAAGTATCCAAGGTATTCTTATAAATGCTGGTGCTTTTACTCATACCTCGATTTCTATTCGTGATGCTTTAATTGGATCGAAAATTCCTTTTGTAGAATTACATATTTCAAATATTTTCAGTAGAGAAGATTTTCGTAAAGAATCTTTTCTTACAGATAAAGCTATAGGAATTATTAGTGGATTCGGCATATCAAGTTATTCCTTAGCTCTTGAAGGAATCATTGGATATTTGAGTATTAAAGATTAAATGCTAGTCGATTTTAAAAGGCCCATTTCTCATATTAAATATTTATCGTCATTTACCTCAAATGAGTGGATCAAACTCGCATTATCTAATCCAATAGATATTCTTATTGACCACGCTCATTGTGAAAGAAAAGCAGCAGGAGTAGCTATTCAATTGATGTTTAGATATCCATCAGAACCAAATCTGGCAGAAGTTTTAAGTCCAATAGCGAGAGAGGAATTAGAGCATTTTGAAAAAATACTTTATTTTTTAAAGGATCTTGGACATTCTCTTGAGTCCTTAAAACCGCCTCCATATGGAGCTGAATTGTCTAAGCATATAAGAAAGGAAGAGCCCAATAGAATGCTTGATAGTTTTTTAATAGCAGGACTTATTGAAGCAAGAAGTCATGAAAGATTAAGCTTGCTTGCGCTGAATTATGAAGATAAATCGTTTAAATCCCTTTATGAGTCTCTGCTAGAGAGTGAGGCAAGACATTTTGGAGTTTACTTGAAACTAGCGCAAACTAAATTCTCTAAAAATCAAACTTTCAAAAGGTTAGAGGAATTATCTGAAATTGAGTCAGCAATACTGGCTGAAACTTTTGTATTGCCAAGGGTACATAGCTAAAGTTAATAAAATAAAAATGATAATAAAAAAGTTCTTAAGTTTACTTAATCCATATAAAACTGATTTACCAACATTCACCATCGTTGGTGTAGGCCCTGGAGATCCATCGCTTTTAACAATTGCTGCCGTGGATGCAATAAAAAAAGCGAAAGTTATATTTTTCCCAATATCAGATGATAATAAAAAGAGTTTTGCTGCGGCAATAGTCAAGAAATACACTAAATTTAAAAAAAATATCCCTATCATCTTTCCAATGGCTAGGAAGGATTTTGATCCAGATGAAATATGGTCTAATGCTGTAGAAAAAATTGTGAAATCTATACAAAATGGCGAATCAGTTGTTTTACTTTGTCTTGGAGATACTTCACTATTTGCCAGTTCTTCTAATATTTTGAGGTTAATAAAAAATAATCATGCTGAAATTATTACCAAAACAATACCTGGTATTTCCTCTATTTCAGCGGCAGCAGCTTTGAATGATTTTGATTTGGTAAAAAAAGGCGAGACATTGATCATCAAAGAATGCTCATCTTCAGAATCAGAATTAACAAACCTAATTAGGGAAAGTAAGGCAAAAAGAAGAACGGTATTGGCCATTATGAAAGTTGGCAAAAGATGGAATTTAGTCAGGGAAATTTTGAAAAAAGAGGATATCATCAATACAACATTAGTAGCTTTAAGTGTTGGGATGCCTGATCAAATTATTCAATATGCATCACAATATAAAAAGGAATTAATGCCTTATTTTTCTTTAATTTTGATAAGGTTCGATTAATGTGTCAATTGGTTTACAGA
>MWOX01000259.1 GCA_002026005.1 Prochlorococcus sp. HOT208_60m_808M21 | reverse complement strand
TGACAATAGTAGTTTTAAACCTTTTTCTTACACAATTTTTATCTAATAATAATGAAAGGAACAGGTCAAAGTGAAAATAAATTATCAGATTCGATGACTTTTAGTGATCATTTAGAGGAGCTTCGTCAAAGGATACTCAACTCAATTTACTCAATACTTATTTCAATATTCTTTAGTTTTCTCATCATAAAGCCATTAATATCTTTTTTAGGGATTCCTGCTGGTGATATTCATTTACTACAACTTGCTCCAGGAGAGTTTTTATTTGTCGCTATTAAAGTTGCAGGTTACAGCGGATTGATAGTTTCTATGCCTTATATTTTTTATCAAATCATATTATTCATTTCTCCTGGTTTAACAAAACAAGAAAAAAGCCTTATCTTGCCTGCAGTTTTTGGTTCAGGTCTTCTATTTTTTTTAGG
>MWOX01000258.1 GCA_002026005.1 Prochlorococcus sp. HOT208_60m_808M21 | reverse complement strand
AGATTTAAACCATATAGATCGATATCTTTATTTATTAAATGAACTTCAACTGCAGATGGCAATAAAGGATTTATTGTTGGTTGAGAGCCAAGATTCATAACAGATTCAATTTTTTTGTTGGAATTTTCTATGGTTGTCCAAGATGCGTAAACTCCTTCTCCAGGTAAAAATTTTCTGCCATCTATTTCAAGATTTGCGGTAGGCCATCCTATACTTTTCCCAATTCCTTTACCTTTAACAACCTTTCCATTAAAACTATAAGGCCTATTAAGAATTTTGAAAGCATTTTTCAGATCACTTTTCTCTAACAGATCTCTTATTCTGCTGCTGCTGATTCTACCTTCCTTGTCTTCTAAAATTGGAATAATTTTTAGTTTAATATCCGTATCCTTACCTGAAATTGATAATTCATTTGTAAATCCTT
>MWOX01000257.1 GCA_002026005.1 Prochlorococcus sp. HOT208_60m_808M21 | reverse complement strand
AACAAAATAAAGAAAAAAGTTTTATTCGCAATGCATTATTTGAAAACTATAAAAAACCAACATATGAATTGCGTAGGTGTTTAAAAAGAATTGCAAATCAAAGATCAGTTTCCCAAGCGCAAGTAGCAATTAATTGGTGTTGTTATCAAGGAGCTATTCCGCTCGTTGGACTGCGAAAAAATCTCCCAAGGGATTTGGGGTTATATATGTATCAATAGCGAATATACGACTTAACGCTAAAACATAGTTATATCAATAGATTTGAAGATTATATAAATATTGCTTACGGTCTGCTTACATTAAATTAGGACTTATTATTACTAATTTAATTTAGTTCTATTAGGTTAAAAATGTACTTTAAATATGGCAATCTTTTTAGAAATTCTTTTTTATCTGATCAA
>MWOX01000256.1 GCA_002026005.1 Prochlorococcus sp. HOT208_60m_808M21 | reverse complement strand
TAAAACTTTTTCTGAAGAGTTTAATTCCCCACCATCACTAAATGAATCAGGAGTTAAATTAATAACTCCCATAATTGAAGTTTTTTGGCCCCAGCCTTTTGGCCATGGATTTTTCTTATTGATAATTTGCAATTCTCGCGAAACTATTCGGATCTAATGAAGCCCCTCCAACTAACACCCCATCTATATCACTCATTGACATGTTTTCGTCAATACTATTAGGTTTAACAGATCCTCCATACTGTATAATTACATCTTCAAAACCTATTAATTTCCTAATCAAAGAACATATCTTATTAGCGTCTTCTGCCTCACATGTTTTACCAGTGCCAATAGCCCATATTGGTTCATAGGCAACAATTAAATTAGATGGATCTGTATTTTCTAATCCTTGTTCAACCTGTCTAGTAATAACTCTATCAGCTT
>MWOX01000255.1 GCA_002026005.1 Prochlorococcus sp. HOT208_60m_808M21 | reverse complement strand
TTTATTTATATTCTTGATAAATCTTGAGTCTCTTTCTAAAATTCGCAAGTTTTGATCATTATTTTCATCAACAAATTGCTCTAATTTTTTAAACTTTTCTTCATCAGTAGTTAGTTGTATTAATGGTTTTTTCGATATTTAATTCATAATTAAATTTTTGTAGGAATGTAATCCATTGTGGCCATAATTCAACGCTTTGTTTTCTGAGATCCTAGCTTCTACCTCTTCTTTTTTGATACATATTACCCATTAGTAAGCCTAAAGCTGCATTGCTACTATTTTGGTGTTGAGCTGGATCTATTATCGTTACCTGGAAACCTAATTCTGATAATTCTAAGGCGTTAAATTTTCCAATTATCCCTGATCCAACAATAACTATATGTGCTTTTTGAAAATTTCCTTTTAAGCT
>MWOX01000254.1 GCA_002026005.1 Prochlorococcus sp. HOT208_60m_808M21 | reverse complement strand
GAAGAATTTGGAAACATTGCTGAAAGATTATGAAGATCACGTAGCTGAAAGAGCTACCAAAGGTATACCTCCTTTACCTTTAAATGCTGAGCAAACAAATTGTATTACACAATTATTGGAACAAGATAGTACTTACGATTCATCATATTTAATTGATCTACTAATAAATAGAGTACCACCAGGAGTTGATGAGGCTGCTTATGTAAAAGCAAGCTGGCTTACAGCTATTGGTTATTCTAAAAAATATTGCAAATCAATTAATCCCGAAAAAGCAATTGAAATACTAGGAACAATGATAGGCGGATACAATGTAAATTCTTTGGTTGAAATACTTAAAGGAGAAAATAATTTACTTGCAAAAAAAGCAGCAGAAGTTTTAAAAAATATTATTCTTGTTTACGACTCAGCTAATGAAATTTATGAATTATCTCAAAATAATATTTATGCAAAAGAG
>MWOX01000253.1 GCA_002026005.1 Prochlorococcus sp. HOT208_60m_808M21 | reverse complement strand
ATGTCGAAGGTAGATTTTGTAACAGCAAATTTTTATTAGGAATTAAATAATTTATATAAACTATTAAAACACTCAAAATAAACAAAAAGAAAGATTCAGTAAATAGTCTTCTTTTAGATTTTCTTCTTAAATTTAATTTTTTTTTAAAAATATATTTATCAGGTTTAATATTCAAATTTGGGATGTTTAAATCTGCCATACATCAAAGATCAAAGAATAATTTTGAATTACTCTGAAAAGAAATTAACCTATAGTATCGTGTTTGTATTTAAGATGCTAATTGCTCTTTATTCAGGATTTGTTAGTTCTTTTTTTTCTATATTTTCAAAAGGACTATAAAAATAAATAAAAGAAGAAGAGAATAGAATTAAAGAGCAAATTGCAAAAAACGGTGGAATAAAGAAATTGAAAAATTTAACTTTTTTATTAAACCCAAATTTTAATTTTT
>MWOX01000252.1 GCA_002026005.1 Prochlorococcus sp. HOT208_60m_808M21 | reverse complement strand
TAGTCGAGCGCAAGCACCTGCAAATACAGTTATCCCCCAAAGTAATCCGAGCCTTTCAGGCGTCATATAAAATTATAAATAATAAGATATTCATTATTTTGATTAAATCAATAATATTATCTCAAGTCCAATAAATACAATACTTTTTAATTTAATTCATCAGCTGAAAAAGAGTAATTTTAAAAATTCTTTCAAAACTACTTTTAAGAAGATTAACTTTACTTCTATCAAGAAAACTGACTTATTAAAGCAATAATTATAAGAATAATTCCTATACCAACAGTTGCCATCCTTCCATTCCATATTTCAGCTTGAGGGGTAAAACCTCTTTTCCACAAATTCAATTCCTTTTTATCAACGAAGTTTTTTGTCTCTTTAATCTCGATTTTAGTTTGTTTGTTCATTGAAATTAGAAAGGAGGGTTTTCTT
>MWOX01000251.1 GCA_002026005.1 Prochlorococcus sp. HOT208_60m_808M21 | reverse complement strand
TAATAAGGATTATATTTTTTTAGAAATAAAAACTAAAAAAAATGAGTGCATGAAAAGAGTTGTCCAAAGGGATATAAAAGAAAGGGGGAAGAAAAAAAAACAAGCTGAGAATGATTTTTTAAAATCATGGGGCATTTATTATGAAAAGTTCAAACCTCTTAGCATAAAAAATAATAAAAATAAATTCATTATTGAAAAAAGCACTGATGTAGATGACATTATGAAAAAATTATTTAATTAAGTCTTTAATTTTTTTCTCTAATATTAAAGCACTTAAAATTGAGCCTTCAATTCTGCCAAATCCATTTCCTTCAAACCAGTCTCCGCAAAATCCAATTTTAAATTTTCTACTAAATT
>MWOX01000026.1 GCA_002026005.1 Prochlorococcus sp. HOT208_60m_808M21 | reverse complement strand
TAATATTTTTTTAATAAAAATTCTCATATTAATCATTAGTTTATTTTAATTTTAAATCAAATTATAAACTTCGCTTTTCTTTAGACCATTTTTCTTCGCCAAGTATTTTGATGCTGCTGACAAACTTAGGCCAGCATTTACTAAATCATTAAGATCTTTTTTAATAATTGATTGATTAGGATTGAAATCTCTTTTTCTTATACCTTTTATAACGATTGTTATTTCGCCGAGAATATCCTTATCTTTGAAAAATTCTATAACGTTATTAATATTATTACCGATATGTTCTTCAAATTTCTTTGTTAATTCTCTGGCTACTATGATTTCTCGATCTCCTCCACAGAATTCAAGCAATTCATTTAGTAATTTCCTAAGTCTCTTAGGTGATTCATAAATGATAGTTGTTTTTTCATTTGTACTAATCTCTAAAAGAATTTTTTCTCTATCAATTTTCTTTTTAGGAAGAAAGCCTTCAAATACAAAACTTGAGGAGGACAGTCCACTTGAAACAATTGCCGTGATTGCGGCACATGCTCCTGGAACGCAAATTATATCAATCCCTTCTGATTTTACGCTTTTAGTAATGTCTTCCCCCGGATCGCAAATCCCTGGCATCCCTGCATCACTTACTATGGCGATTGATTTTCCTTCTTTGAGGTCTTTAACTATTTTTGGAATTTTTATTGAAGAATTATGTTGATTAAAACTTATAAGTTTATTTGAAATATTGAACTTGTTCATTATTTTTTTTGTTTGCCTTGTGTCCTCACAAGCAACTAAGGAAACATTTTGTAGAATATTTAATGCTCTTTGGGAAATATCATTTAAATTCCCTATTGGAGTTCCAACCATATACAAAATACCGTTTTCCGGTTCCTCGCTTCTATGGGATAATAAGGAATTATTATTCATTGAATGATTAAATTACCTTCTGGAGTAGATATTAATAATCTTATCGATGATATAAGAATTTTCAGCTGGGAAGCGGCAGATATTTTGCTTTATTACTCAAAATTGTTAGAAAATTCAGATTATAAAAAAAATATACTCAAAAATAATAATGAAGAGGATCCTGTTACTTTGGCAGATTTAAAAGTTAATGAAATAATTATTGAAAGAATAAATGAAAAATATCAGAATATTAATTGGGATATTTTGAGTGAAGAAAATGTCAAAATTTCTTCAAAAGTTTTTGATAGTAAGAAAGATTGGATCTGGGTTCTTGACCCTCTTGATGGAACGAAGGATTTTATCCAAGGGACTGGTAACTATGCAATGCATTTGGCGTTGAACTATAAACATAAACCTTATATTGGGTTTGTTTTGATTCCAGATAAAAATCAATTGTGGATTGCAGATGGAAAAAAAACATGGTGCGAAAAAAGAGATAGATCAAAATATACGCCAATTTTTTTAAAAAATAAAAATCTTCAGGATATGACTTTAGTAACAAGTAAAAATCATGGAAATGAAATTTTGAGAAAGTTAATCCATAAAATTAATTTTTGCAAAGTCGAAACGATGGGAAGTATTGGTTGCAAAATTGCATCCATAGTTAAGGGAGACAGTGATATTTATATATGTCTTAGTTTGCCGGATAAAAGTTCACCAAAAGATTGGGATTTTGCAGCCCCAGATTCTATTCTGAAAGCAGCTGGTGGAGCAATTACAAATTTAGATAATCAAGAATTATCCTATGGAAAAAATAGTTTTGAGCAAAGAGGAATTATAGTCGCCACAAACAACAGGAAAACTCACGGAAGTATTTGTCTCGAAATTAAGAGGATTATTGAGAATAATAAAATTTATCCTCTTTAGTTTTTAATTAAGAGGCGCTACTGGAGTAGGAGTTGGTTCGGGATAAGACATTCCATTGTTTTGTCCTACTCCTCTCAAAGTAAGATTTATTCTGCCTCTGCTATCAATCTCTCTAACTCGAACGGTTACTTCATCTCCTTGTCTCACTACATCTTCAACTCTCTCAACCCTTGCTTCAGATAATTGAGAAATGTGAACCATACCTTCTTTACCAGGCAATATTTCTACGAAAGCACCTATAGGGATTATTCTTGTTACAACTCCAGAGAAGATTTCACCTTCATGAACCTTGCGTGTTAATCCTTCAATTATCTTTTGAGCTTCTTCAGCAGCAGCCCCGTCATGAGATGCAATAGTTACAATTCCTCCATCTTCTATATCTATTTTTGTATTAGTTCTTTCAGTAATTCCCTTGATAGTTCTTCCTCCAGGCCCAATTACTGTTCCTATAAGCTCAGGATCAATTCTAAAACTTAAAAGTCTTGGAGCATGAGGAGAAAGAGATTCTTGAGGTTTATCTATTGCCTCTTGCATCTTTTCTAAGATGTGTAATCTTGCAGGTCGAGCTTTTTTAATTGCATCAGAAATAATTGAAACAGGTAAACCTGTAATTTTCATATCCATCTGCAAAGCAGTTATACCCTTATCAGTACCAGCAACTTTAAAATCCATATCTCCAAGGAAATCCTCAATACCCTGAATATCTGTAAGTATTCGAACCTCTTTGCCTTCTTTGATCAAACCCATAGCAGTACCACTTACAAGGGATTTTAAAGGAACCCCAGCATCTAATAATGAGAGGGTGCTTCCACAAACAGACCCCATCGAAGTAGAACCATTAGAGCTTAAAACTTCACTCACAACCGTTAAAACGTATGGAAATGTCTCTTTGCCAGGTAGAACAGGGATTATTGCCCTTTCTGCAAGTGCTCCATGACCAATTTCTCTCCTTCCAGGAGTTCTCAAAGGCCTAGTTTCTCCTACTGAATAAGGCGGAAAATTATAGTGATGCAAATATGTTTTTTCAGTACTTGGATTTAAGTCATCCATCTCTTGAGCATCACTTGGAGTACCAAGTGTCGTAGTAGATAAGACTTGAGTTAGACCTCTTTGAAAAAGTGCAGAGCCATGAACTCTTTTTGGAAGAATGCCCGCAGAGGCTGTTATCTTTCTAACTTCGTCAAGTTCTCTCCCATCAACTCTTTTACCATCATTAATGATTTGAGACCTCATTAATTTTTTTGTTAGTTTTTTAAAGTCAGTATGAATTAATTTTTCATTTTCTGAGGTTAGAACTTTTACTGGATTATCGTCTTTAAGAGAAACAATTTTGCTTTGAGCTTCAGTTTTAATTTTTTCGAGTTCAAGATCCCTATCGTCTTTTGATTGATCAAATTTCTTAAGAACTAGGTCAATAGCTTTACCGCAATTTTTTTCCAAATAAGAAGGTAATGTTTTATCCTCTACAG
>MWOX01000250.1 GCA_002026005.1 Prochlorococcus sp. HOT208_60m_808M21 | reverse complement strand
CTAAGAAAAATGATTAAAAAACATAATATAAAACACATAATTTCTTTTCACAAAAGCATTAAAAGAGCAAAAGATTTTCAATATCTAAATGAAGAAATTAATAATATTGATTCTAGTTATGGGATCCTACATTCATTTCATATTTCAGGAAAAGATAGTACCGGCACAAGAACAGATGTGATCAACAGGTTTAAGTATGAAGATCTGAGTCTTATTACAAATGCAAGGTGTTTAACTGAAGGTGTCGACATCCCTCAAGTAGATGCTGTTCTATTTTCGGGCCCAAAACAAAGCGAAACTGATATCGTTCAAAGGTGCTTTAAACGATTTTAATAATGCTTTGGCAAGCGATCCAAAAAATTCAATGTGTTATGCATTAAGGGGCACTTTACTCTTACTACCATGTTTTAAGAATTATAAAAGTGCCTTGGCAGATTTAAATAAAGCAATAAAACTTGATTCTAAAAACTGGAAACATTATTTAACTAGGAGCATGATTCAAGATGTTTTAGGAGATAGTAAGAGGAAAGCGGATGATAAGAAGCAATCAAAGAAATTGTTAAAGGAAATTCCATTATCAGCATTATCAGATCTTGATAAAAAATTAATTAAAAAATATCTTGAAGATTAATTAATTTATAAAAATTTATTTTTTTTCTTCGTAATATGTAAATTTGGCATATTTGATAAATTGATTAAAACTTGCGCTATACATATCTTTTCCTACGGTATTAAGTTTTTTGTTTTCAGGAACC
>MWOX01000249.1 GCA_002026005.1 Prochlorococcus sp. HOT208_60m_808M21 | reverse complement strand
ATTTTAGCTTCGGATTTTTTTGCGATACCAGTAACTGTTGAAGAATCTAAACCTCCAGATAATAAAACTACTATCGATTTATTTTTAAGAGTCATATGATTTCAATTAATTTTTAAGTATTTGTGAGTTTGAAGGCTCAATTTCCAATCGGGGTTATTTTTTACGAAATCGATAGCAAGAGAAAAACCATTCGCATTGTTCCATGCTGGCTGCAAATAAAAAATTTTATCCTTTTTTATTAATCCATCTTCGCTTTTAGAGAGTTGATATTGTTTTAAAGTTTCTTTTTTTATTTGAATAGCAAATTCAATATCTTCTATTTCATTTATGATTATTTTAATTTCATTACAGTTTTTTAAAAAATAATTTTTTGGAGGTGAGTGTCTTTTAGGAGATAAAGTAATCCAGTCATAGCTTCCTGATATCGAATTAACTCCA
>MWOX01000248.1 GCA_002026005.1 Prochlorococcus sp. HOT208_60m_808M21 | reverse complement strand
TAAATAAACAAGATCTTTATATTTTTTGAAGTATGAAAATTTACCATTTAATAATTGCAAGTTTATTAGCAATACCATCTTTAATATTCACTCCAAATGCAGAAGCGCATAAACACTTTAATAAGGTCAAAAATATAACTTCATCTGAAAAAATAACAAATAATGGTTATGAGATCTTGAAGGAAAGAAATTATATTCATGCAAGTGAAAAATTCTCAGAACCATTAAAAACTAATCCAAAAAACAAATTTGCATTACTTTTAAGAGCGTATTCAAAAAAGGAATTAAAAGACTATAAAAGTGCACTAAAAGATTTAAATACTATATTGAAAATCGATTCAGAATATAATGCTGCCGTAGCACTTCGAGCATGGGTCAATATTAAATTAGAAAATTATCCAGAAGCGATAGATGATTATTCAAAATTAATAGC
>MWOX01000247.1 GCA_002026005.1 Prochlorococcus sp. HOT208_60m_808M21 | reverse complement strand
TTAACTTCAGGTATTTCTTGCCCGCTGATTTCTGAAATAGCCTCATGGAGCATTTCTATATATAAATCATATCCAATAGCATTAACCTTTCCACTTTGTTCTTCTCCTAGTAAACTACCAACACCTCTTATTTCCATATCTTTCATTGCGAGTTGGTATCCACTACCTAGTTCTGAAAAGTCTTTTATCGCTTTCAATCTTTGTTTTGCAGCGTCACTAATTTTATTTAAATTTAGATAAAATAAGATATAAAAATAAAAATCACCAAAAATATCTCATAAATATATGAAAAGAGATCAATCAATAATAAAAAAGATTTATTAAATGTCGAAGGTAGATTTTGTAACAGCAAATTTTTATTAGGAATTAAATAATTTATATAAACTATTAAAACACTCAAAATAAACAAAAAGAAAGATTCAGTAAATAGTCTTCTTTTAGATTTTCTTCTTAAATTTA
>MWOX01000246.1 GCA_002026005.1 Prochlorococcus sp. HOT208_60m_808M21 | reverse complement strand
ACGATCAAATATCCACCACCACGCACAATTTACCCACCACCACATCCACCACCACAATTTCTGGCATATGCTTTTGGCATATAATCAAAAGGTGGTGTCTCCATGAAACCTAACCCTAGTTATACCTCTAAGTTCCCCTAATAATGCCCTATATAGGTCTGCAAGATAACCATTTCTAACGGAGAGGGTGGGATTCGAATCCACGAATAGTTACCAATTAAACGATTTCGAGTCGTTCGCTTTCGACCACTCAGCCACCTCTCCTGCTTTTTATAAGTATGCACATAAAAAAAGAAAAAATTTTGAACTATATAATTATCTTAATTTTTAATTCCAACCTGCATCTTTCATCAATTTTATAGCTAGAGAATTTTTTTCTCCAAGGTCTTCTACGGTTACACTATCAGGCGTAAACTCTCCAAAG
>MWOX01000245.1 GCA_002026005.1 Prochlorococcus sp. HOT208_60m_808M21 | reverse complement strand
TTTGCATTAGTCAAACAGAAAAAATAAATGAATTCAGTCTTATAAGTAAATGCAAAACATTTTCATATAATCAGGCAATACAAGTTTTGACAGAAGCTAATGAAAAATCATTTGATGATTCATTACTTTTGAATACTTCAGGAGAACTTTGTTGCGGAAGTACATTTAATCTTCTAATTAAAAGAAATAATCAATGGATAACTCCTGGAAAAGAGAGCGGCTGTATAGAGGGGATTATGATTTCTAAAGCTTTAAAATTGAAAATTGTAAAAGAAGAATTAATTCCTCCAGAATTTCAAAATGATGACATAATAGTTGCAATTAATAGTTTATCTTGCAGACAAATTAATCAAGTTAATGATTTAAAGCTTAAACCTAAATTCGATCCAAATTATTTTTGGGATTTATTATATAGTTGAACTTTA
>MWOX01000244.1 GCA_002026005.1 Prochlorococcus sp. HOT208_60m_808M21 | reverse complement strand
TATAGAAAAAGATAATTATCAAAATATTAAAAATTCTCTTAGAAATATTTCTGAATTTAATGATGTGGTTATTTCAGTTGGTGGGATATCAGTGGGTAAAAAAGATTTTTTAAAAGACATTATTAACGAGATAGGAGAGATTAAATTTTGGAAACTATTTTTAAAGCCAGGAAAACCCTTTGCTTTTGGATTGATAAACCAAAAAAATTCCTTACTTTGGATTACCTGGGAATCCCGTTTCAGCAGCTATTACTTTTATCCAACTTGTTTGGCCCGCACTTCAGAAACTTGAAGGAATTACTAATGTTGAATTCCCTCTTAGGATTAAGGTTAAGCTGAACTCTGATTTGAAAAGAAGAAAAGGGAGACCTGAATTGCTTAGAGGAAAACTTATCGTTAATGAAGAAGGTGAATTAA
>MWOX01000243.1 GCA_002026005.1 Prochlorococcus sp. HOT208_60m_808M21 | reverse complement strand
TTTTTTATATCAAGAAACATTTGCCTTAACAAAGAGATTATTTATTCAATTAAAAAGAAGACCATCAACTCTTTTAGCAGGAATATTACAACCAATAATTTGGCTTTTTTTATTTGGGGCATTATTCTCTAAAGCTCCTGAAGGTTTTTTACCAGGTGTTGATTCTTATGGGAATTTTTTAGGAGCAGGACTTATTGTTTTTAATGCTTTTAGCGGAGCACTAAACTCTGGTCTTCCTTTAATGTTTGATAGAGAGTTTGGATTTCTTAATAGATTACTTGTGGCTCCTTTAACCAGTAGATTATCCATAGTTTTATCTTCTTTTTTTTACATAACAATCTTGAGCTTTGTTCAGAGTATTGTAATAATGATTGTTTCATACATTTTGGGTTATGGATGGCCCAACTTATATGGTTTAGGA
>MWOX01000242.1 GCA_002026005.1 Prochlorococcus sp. HOT208_60m_808M21 | reverse complement strand
GGGATGATAATGGTTGGGTGCCACCATCTCAAGAATGGGCTTATAAATTAGCAATTTTGCTTAAAGACTCTATGACTCTTTTAAAAGATTCAATTGATCAATCAAAACCATTTTTCTTAATACCTTCAATTCAAAAAGAAGGTCAAGATTTTCTGGAAAATAAGGATAGCAAATTATCTCTAAAACTAATCTTAAACTATTTAATTAATCAAAATACTCTTAACCTAAATAAAGGTTGCTAAAAATGGGGACCCAATGAAATTTAATTTACCAAAATGTAAGATTTCTGATAAAAAAGGTGGATTTCTCAAATATGATTTCTCTTTTAGTGGTCTAAAAACTGCCGTATTAAGATTAGTTGAGAGAATAAATTTGGATGGGAAGACAGTTCCAATCTCAGATATTGCTGCAAGTTTTGAGAGAGTA
>MWOX01000241.1 GCA_002026005.1 Prochlorococcus sp. HOT208_60m_808M21 | reverse complement strand
AAGTTTTTTTGATAAGTTGATAAAACCTTTAGGATCAGGCTTGTCAGGGGCATCTCCCATAGATATTAATGGTGGTGATTTTAGTCCAAGTCTTTTTTCTAAAACAAATTTTGCAGAAGCAGACTCTGCACCACTAACAAAACCCCAGATTATTCCATTACTTTGAATTAAATCAAAAAACTTTTTATCAACTAATAACTCCTCATTTGTTATGTAACCCGACCAGTATTTACTATCTTTATTTGGATCTCCACCAAAGTAAAACTCTTCAAAACATTTTACTATTTCCTCTCTTGGAGGAATTTTAAGGTTTAAGTTCTCTTTTTTTATAAATCTTTTTATAAGTTCTAAACTTAAATCCCAGTCATTATTCCAGATCCCTTCATTTTTTGCATTATCAATATCTAAATAACTTGGCTCCCATCCGGAAA
>MWOX01000025.1 GCA_002026005.1 Prochlorococcus sp. HOT208_60m_808M21 | reverse complement strand
GAACAGAAAGATCAATAGTTGTTGAAGCTGAAGATGGTAAATTTGGGGCAAGGCTTCTTGGTAGGCTTACCGCTGAGGATATTTTTGATGCTGAAGAAAACCTTGTTGTTCCACAAAACACTGCTATAGATCCTGCATTGTCTGGAGAAATTGAGAAAGCATCTATTAGTGAAGTAAAAATTAGATCCCCATTAACATGTGAAGCTAATAGATCGGTTTGTAGGAGGTGCTATGGATGGGCGTTGGCCCATAATCATTTGGTTGATTTAGGCGAGGCAGTTGGAATTATTGCTGCTCAATCGATTGGCGAGCCTGGAACTCAATTGACAATGAGAACTTTCCATACTGGAGGTGTATCAACTGCCGAAAGTGGAGTTGTAAGATCTAAAATTTCTGGTAAAGTTGAATTCAGTTCAAAAGCAAAGGTTAGGGGTTATAGAACTCCACATGGCGTAGAAGCTAAACAAGCAGAAGTTGATTTCATACTCAAGATAGTTCCTCTAGGAAATAATTCTGGCAAAGCTCAAAAAATTGAAGTTTCTAGTGGATCGCTTTTATTTGTAGATGACGGTGAAGAAATTAGTTCTGATATAACTGTTGCTCAGATTACAGCTGGAGCCGTGAAAAAGAGTGTTGAAAAAGCAACAAAGGATGTTATTTGCGATTTGGCTGGTCAAGTTAGGTACGACAAGGTTATTCAACCAAAGGAGGTAACAGATAGGCAGGGTAACATTACCTTAAAAGCTCAAAGATTGGGAAGATTGTGGGTTTTAGCTGGAGATGTTTATAACTTGCCACCAAATGCAAGACCGGTTATATCATCTGGGAAATCTGTAGATGAAGGGACAGTGTTGGCAGAAGCAAGTCAATCAAGTGAGTTTGGCGGACAAGTTCGATTAAGAGAATCAATAGGAGATTCAAGAGAAGTTCAGATTGTCACTACTTCAATGTCTTTAACTAATTTTAAGTTAATTGAAGAATCTACTCACTCAGGTCAAATATATAATTTGGAATCTAGTGATGGGACAACTTATCGTTTGAACATTTCCCCAGGAAGTAAAGTTAGTAATGGTGAGGTAATAGCAGATTTAACGGATGAAAGGTTCCGTACAAAAACTGGCGGTCTAGTAAAATATGCACCCGGATTAAGTGTCAAAAAAGCGAGATCATCTAAAAATGGTTTTGAAGTAAGTCAAGGAGGGACATTGCTCTGGATTCCCCAAGAGACACATGAAATCAATAAGGATATATCTCTTCTAATGATTGAAGATATGAAATGGATTGAAGCTGGAACAGAAGTTGTAAAAGATATTTTTAGTCAAACATCAGGCATTGTTACAGTTACGCAAAAAAAATGATATCCTTCGTGAAATAACTGTAAGAAATGGAACTTTTCATGAGTGTGATGATGATGAAGTTTTGAATAGATTTACCGAAGAAGGAAATCTTGTAAATCCAGGCGAAAAGATTCTAGATGGTGTTGATAATAAAGAAATGCTATTTGTTCAAAAATTAGAAACACCTAAATGTCGAGGATTGTTATTAAGAACTGTTGAAGAATTTAGTATTCCTGACCAGGCGCAATTACCAGAACTATCACA
>MWOX01000240.1 GCA_002026005.1 Prochlorococcus sp. HOT208_60m_808M21 | reverse complement strand
TTCAACCTTGCAATTAATGTTGAGTATTCCAATTGAAATTGTGCTTAATTTTGAAAATTCTATTTTTTAGAATCTTTTTCTTCTTTTTGATCTTTTGATGTGGCTGAATTAGCTGAACCCATTCCATATTTTTTCATAAACCTATCAACCCTACCTTCTGTGTCAAGAATCTTTTGAGTTCCTGTGAAGAAGGGATAATTTCCACTCGAAACATCAACATGTAATTCAGGCTGGGTTGAGCCAGTAGTCATTACAACTTCTCCATTACAAATAACTTTTGCATCTGGATACCATTTTGGATGAATTTCTGATTTTGGCATAATTTAAATTCCTTTAACGTTTAGAGAATTGAGGAGCTTTTCTTGCTTTTTTAAGACCATATTTTCTTCTTTCCTTAGCTCTAGGATCTCTACTTAGATGGC
>MWOX01000239.1 GCA_002026005.1 Prochlorococcus sp. HOT208_60m_808M21 | reverse complement strand
GGCAATTGAAAAGCTATTGCAGTGCTAGACATTAATAAGAGAACAAAATCAAAATATCTTTCTATAGACCAAGTTGGTTCAACAATATCAGCACCGAAACTAATGAAGAAATTTATTGCTGCAGGGACTAATATCCACCATGAAAAAATTAATCCTAAAAAAAATAGAAGACCTGAACCAAAAACTGCAGGCAAGATAAGGCTTCTTTCTTGTTTTGTTAAACAAGGAGAAATGAATAATATGATTTGATAAAAAATATAAGGCATAGAAACTATCAATCCGCTGTAACCTGCAACTTTAATAGCGACAAATAAAAACTCTCCTGGAGCAAGTTGTAGTAAATGAATATCACCAGCTGGAATCTCTAAAAAAGATATTAATGGCTTTATGATGAGAAAACTAAAGAATATTGAAATAAGTATTGAGTAAATTGAGTTG
>MWOX01000238.1 GCA_002026005.1 Prochlorococcus sp. HOT208_60m_808M21 | reverse complement strand
AAACTTCTTGAAGAACTTCAGCAAGAACTTTATGCAGTAGGTTCATCTGTTTATCAGCAACCAGGTAATCAGCCACCATCACCCGGTGCTGCAGGTGGTCCTGATCAGAGCGATTCAAATGAAAAAGGTGGAGATGATGTAATTGATGCAGACTTTACTGAAACAAAAGATTAGTAAAGGTAATTTTTAATTTCATTAGCAACCCATTGAGTAAAACCAGCACTACTTTCGGTTGGATTTTGTGGTCTGGTAAATATTTCACTTGGTTGATAATCTAATTTGTTTCTAATTTTGTCCGAAAGAGATCTTCCAATCATAAGATTAATTCTTCCGCCAGCTTGAATTTCATCAGTAAGAGTTGATGGATATAAGTCGAATTCGCTTATTAATTCTTCAGTACTTGAGTCTTTTTCAATTTT
>MWOX01000237.1 GCA_002026005.1 Prochlorococcus sp. HOT208_60m_808M21 | reverse complement strand
CTTCTGTTATTGAAATTTTTCCATGGAATCCTGTATGTCCATGTATTTCCCCCTCACTCTCTCTCTTAGTTAATTCTTCCTCTAAAGTTGGCATGAAAGATCTACTTAACATGAAATTAAACTTTTTTTAAGTTTAATAAGACTTCCTACTTTAGACATTATTTTTAATTCAACTCACAAAAAATAATTTTTCTCTTAATAAAGGCAACACTATACACCATCTTTGGGAATTTATAGTAATCTTCTAGCAAGGTAAAAAATCCTATGGTTAATGCTAATTTTCTTAGAAAGATAAAAAAGAAAGTTCCCGGAAAAGATAAAATTAAAAATTTAATCAGAAAGCAAAAAAAGTATCTTGAAGAAAATGTCATCAATATCGAAAACAATAATAAATTAACCAAGGCAGAGAAATCAAAAAAAATTATTTTTTTATTTGCGAG
>MWOX01000236.1 GCA_002026005.1 Prochlorococcus sp. HOT208_60m_808M21 | reverse complement strand
TTCCAAAAAAATTAAAATTTGGGTTTAATAAAAAAGTTAAATTTTTCAATTTCTTTATTCCACCGTTTTTTGCAATTTGCTCTTTAATTCTATTCTCTTCTTCTTTTATTTATTTTTATAGTCCTTTTGAAAATATAGAAAAAAAAGAACTAACAAATCCTGAATAAAGAGCAATTAGCATCTTAAATACAAACACGATACTATAGATTAATTTCTTCTCAGAGTTTTTCAAATTTTTTCTTTGAGCTTTGATTTATGGCAGATTTAAACATCCCAAATTTGAATATTAAACCTGATAAATATATTTTTAAAAAAAAATTAAATTTAAGAAGAAAATCTAAAAGAAGACTATTTACTGAATCTTTCTTTTTGTTTATTTTGAGTGTTTTAATAGTTTATATAAATTATTTAATTCCTAATAA
>MWOX01000235.1 GCA_002026005.1 Prochlorococcus sp. HOT208_60m_808M21 | reverse complement strand
AGTATCATGTCAGATGAATTTTTATCAGAAGTAAGTAAGATCCCTCAGAAAAATTTAGCAGTTGAGTTACTTCAAAAACTACTAAATGATGAGGTGAAAAGTAAATTAAGAACAAATGTAGTCAAACAAAAAAACTTTAGTGAAATGCTTTCAGCATCATTGAATAAATATAAAAACAGAGCAATAGAAGCAGCACAAGTTATAGAAGAACTCATAGAAATGGCAAAGTAATTCCGAGAAGATTTAGAACGTGGTATTGCATTAGGTTTATCTCCTGCAGAAAAATCTTTCTATGATGCTCTTGCAGATAATCCCTCTGCACATGAACTAATGAAAGAAGAAGTTCTTGCAAATATGGCAAAAGAACTTGCAGAAATTATGAGAAAAGATGCAAATATTGATTGGCAATATAAGGAAAATGTTA
>MWOX01000234.1 GCA_002026005.1 Prochlorococcus sp. HOT208_60m_808M21 | reverse complement strand
TAATGCAATACCACGTTCTAAATCTTCTCGGAATTTCTTTGCCATTGCTATGAGTTCTTCTATAACTTGTGCTGCTTCTATTGCTCTGTTTTTATATTTATTCAATGATGCTGAAAGCATTTCACTAAAGTTTTTTTGTTTGACTACATTTGTTCTTAATTTACTTTTCACCTCATCATTTAGTAGTTTTTGAAGTAACTCAACTGCTAAATTTTTCTGAGGGATCATACTTACTTCAGATAAAAATTCATCTGACATGATACTTATATCTGGATTTTTGAGACCAGCAACTTTGAATACATCAGTTATGCCATCAGAGACTAAAGATTCGGAAAGAAGTTGTTGTAATTCAAATCCATAATCTTTAGGTGGACCTCCAAAAATATCTCCTTTTATAAGCATTGCTCTTATTGCTTGAAGAAATGCGATTTCAGG
>MWOX01000233.1 GCA_002026005.1 Prochlorococcus sp. HOT208_60m_808M21 | reverse complement strand
TCTTAGTCGAATTGAATGGAATAGTAACAATGAATCTTTTAATAGAGATGAAATTTATAAAGAATTTGAAAAAATTGCAGATGCACTAAATGGAAAATTTAACGTAAATTATTCTGATGAAATTCCAAATGTTGCTATTTTCGTGAGTAAACAAAATCATTGTTTGATTGATTTACTTTGGCGAGTAAGAAATGGAGAACTCAAAATGAAAGTCCCGTTAGTAATTTCATATCATTCTGATCTTGAAAATATTGCAAATGACTTTAATGCAAAATTTGTACATATTGATACCTTTAAAACTGATAAATCTATTGTTGAAGATCAATTTTTAAATTTACTAAAGGAATATGAAATTGATCTTGTTGTATTAGCTAAATACATGCAAATTTTGAGTGATTCTTTTTTAAAAAAATTTTCTTCAATAATAAATATT
>MWOX01000024.1 GCA_002026005.1 Prochlorococcus sp. HOT208_60m_808M21 | reverse complement strand
TGGCAGTGGAGTGAATCCTTTCTCATAGCTTTCAGTAGTTTTTTTAATTACCTCTCTTTCAAAAATTTCTCTTGAGTCTATTATTTTATGATTAATTCCCAAATCTTCACAAAGGCCAGCAGCATCTACTAATCCTTCAGAACAACAGGAGCCTTGTCCTTTCATTAGCCAAAGAGTTAGTCCCTCAACATTCCAGTCTCTTTCTACAAGAAGAGCAGCTGAAAGGGAACTATCTACGCCACCAGAAAGACCTACAATAATATTTTTCTTCTTTTTAGTTTTATTATTAGAAGAAAAAAAGTTCTCTAATTTTTTATCCTTTTGTGTCTTTAACATGGAAGTTTAAATTTTTGAACAGTTCTTCAATTGCTTTCTACTAATTATGAACGAAATTGTATGGCCAACAATTGATTCTAAACATTTAATTGTTGATTCAAAGCAAATGTTGATAGTAGAGAAAGAAATGTTTTCTGATGGAATGCCACAAGAAGCATTGATGGAAAAAGCTGGTATCCAAATTAGTAGATGGCTCTTAAAAAAGAAACCTCTTCTAAATAATGGAATAACTGTTTTTATAGGTCCTGGGCATAATGGCGGGGACGGTGCTGTAATAGCTAGAGAGCTTTTTTTGAAAGGTTTTTATGTTCAGGTATGGTGTCCATTCCCGATAAAAAAAACACTCACAAATGACCACCTTAATTATCTTACATCTATTGGTGTCACAAAATTAGTAGAGCCTCCTGATGCAAATAGGAAAGATCTTTGGATTGATGCAGTTTTTGGTAATAATCAAACAAGAAAAGTTGATGATAAATTAATTAAACTATTCAATCAAAAATTTCATAAAAAATCTGGAAAGGTAATAAGTATTGATATTCCAACAGGATTATGCCCTGATAAAGGAGAGCCTTTTTTAGAAGACGCAGTAAAGGCAGACTATACCTTGGCCATTGGTCTTTATAAGATTGGGTTGACCCAAGATTCTGCTTTACCTTTTATTGGAGAATTGCACCATATAGATATTGGTATCACTACTAGTAAGCTGTCCAAAGTTGAAAAAAAGGATTCACTCCACTGCCA
>MWOX01000232.1 GCA_002026005.1 Prochlorococcus sp. HOT208_60m_808M21 | reverse complement strand
AGCGATAAATATTTTATCAATATCTAACCATTGATCCTTGTGCCAGCCTAATGTTTCAATCATTTGAGTGAATCAATTAACGGTAAAAGTTTCCACTTTAGTTCATTAGTTTCCTCTTCAGGGTTTGAGTCAATAACTATTCCGCACCCAGCATATATATTGATTTTTTTGTCTTTAATTAAAAATGATCTTATTAGTATATCGCTGTCAAACTCTCCATTCAAGTCAAGCTTCAAAAATGAGCCACAGTATGGTCCACGTTCACATTCTTCTAATTCAAAAAGTCTTTGGCATGATCTTAATTTAGGTGCTCCAGTTATAGAGCCCCCAGGCCAACAAGCTTTTAGTAAATCAATCCAGTTTTTGTCTTTTTTTAATTTACCTCTGATTACTGATGTTAGATGATGAACTTTTAAGAAACTTTCTAG
>MWOX01000231.1 GCA_002026005.1 Prochlorococcus sp. HOT208_60m_808M21 | reverse complement strand
TAAGTTAAATATTCACATAATTAATGCTTTAGAGCCCTGGGGAGGAGAAATCGAACTTACATTAATTAGAGAAATATTCGATATTTGCGAAATAGATTTTTGGATTGCAGGTCTTAATATTCTTCATTTCAAAGCTCATCAATTAACTGATCAAATATTATTATCTTTTATTGATCAAATAAAAATTTACGATGATTTCATAATCAACTACAAGATATTCTCTATTTTAAAAAGAAGAGAAAGCGAAATAGTTTGTAAATTACTCTATAAATATTCTTTAAATAAAGAATTAGAAATCGCTAAATATGCAATTTTTTCTTTAGGGAGCATTTGGAATGATAATAGTTTTGAACAATTATCAAAATTAGAAAATGAGATAAAAGATCCTTCTCTACTTAAATGCATAAAAAATCAAAA
>MWOX01000230.1 GCA_002026005.1 Prochlorococcus sp. HOT208_60m_808M21 | reverse complement strand
ATTCCGCAAATGGAGTTAGCTTATGGACTTCAATTGCCCGTAATTATCCATTGCAGAGATGCTGCAAAGGAAATGATTGAGATATGTAGTGATCTTTCTAAAAAAGGAAAATGTCCTAATGGTGTACTTCATTGTTGGACAGGAACACCAAAAGAAATGAAGCAATTCTTGAATCTTGGATTTTACATCAGTTTTAGTGGTATAGTCACCTTCCCAAAAGCATATGAAATTCATGAGTGTGCAAAAATAGTCCCAAATGATAAATACTTTATTGAAACTGATTCCCCATTTTTAGCTCCTGTCCCTCATAGGTATAAAAGAAATGAACCTGCTTTTGTTGAAAATGTTGCCAATTTTATGGCAGATTTAAGATCTACTGAATTAATCACAATTGCTAAAGAGTCAACTA
>MWOX01000229.1 GCA_002026005.1 Prochlorococcus sp. HOT208_60m_808M21 | reverse complement strand
TTAGTTCTGAAATTGAAGAATACTGGGGTTTCATTCTCAATAAATCATTTGAAATCCTTTTGAATCCGCCTACATAATTTTTGACAGTTTTCTCACTTAATTTAGTTTCGTTTCTCATCCATCTTGCAAAAGTTTCAACTTCAACAAAACTTTTAGCGAAACTTAATCGATCCCAAATTTTTAATTCAATTCCCTCATATAAGGTCTGTAATTTAATAGATCCGACTGGCAATTCAAAATCAAGTTCAAAATTTCTTGAATGGTTTCGTTTCCCTTTTGCAATTTCTTGAAATTCCGCAATTATTCTTTCATCACTCATTCCAATAGCAGATACAACTGAAATAATGTCATTAAATGCATTTTCCATAATTTCATCTAGGTTATCGCTATCTAACATTATCGGGATAATAATGTAACCAAGTTTTTTTTTAAAACCAGTTTTTTTATTTTTGTAATTCCGCATTGCTCTTCCGACTGCCTGAACGATATCAATTTTGCTTTGTTTTGGGTCCGCAAATAGAACAGCATCTACTTGAGGGATGTCGACACCTTCAGTTAAACACCTTGCATTTGTAATAAGACTCAGATCTTCATACTTAAACCTGTTGAT
>MWOX01000228.1 GCA_002026005.1 Prochlorococcus sp. HOT208_60m_808M21 | reverse complement strand
ATGTTCTCAAAAGATTTAATTTTTTCAAATTGCTGAACAAATTTACTGTATTCAAATCCTAATCTTGACATTCCCGTATCAACTTTAAGATGTAAAAGAAATTTCAATCCAAATTGCTTACCAATGTTATTGCAAATTAAACATTCTCTTATACTACTGATAGTTGGCATAAGATCATTTTTAAAACATATAATAAGATCCCTTTACGTATAAAGATTTCCAAGACTGAAGTTTAATGAAATGTTAAAGCAAATTAATTTTGATCGAAATAATGAAATTAAAATTCATTTGGCTAATTCTGCAGGAATGCTTATAAACAAAGATTTTCATTTTCACATGGTACGTGTTGGTCTTTCTATGTATGGATACAGTCCTTTAGACAAAATAGATAAAAATTTATCACTTAAACCAGCTTTATTTTT
>MWOX01000227.1 GCA_002026005.1 Prochlorococcus sp. HOT208_60m_808M21 | reverse complement strand
TAAGAAAAATGATGATTAGTGAAGCTAATAAAAAATCTATTAAAGTTCATCTAGCTCCTCTTGATCTTTGTACAGATAATGCGGCAATGATTGGAGCGGCGGCGTTGTTCAGAATCAAATTTAAGGATCATTTAAGTTCCCTTAAATTAGGTGTCGCAGGAAGACTATCAATTGAACAAGCAAATACCCTTTATGAAGAAAACCCTCCTTTCTAATATCAATGAACATACAAACTAAAATCGAGATTAAAGAGACAAAAAACTTCGTTGATAAAAAGGAATTGAATTTGTGGAAAAGAGGTTTTACCCCTCAAGCTGAAATATGGAATGGAAGGATGGCAACTGTTGGTATAGGAATTATTCTTATAATTATTGCTTTAATAAGTCAGTTTTCTTGATAGAAATAAAATTAATTTTCTTAAAAGTAGTTTTGAAAGAATTTT
>MWOX01000226.1 GCA_002026005.1 Prochlorococcus sp. HOT208_60m_808M21 | reverse complement strand
TTTTTCTCATTCAAAATTTCTCCTATAAATCTCTTCCTAGAGGCACCTATCAAGATTGGCAAATTCCATTTTTTAAATACATCTAAGTTTCTCAAGATTTCCAAATTATGGATGATATCCTTTGAAAAACCAATTCCAGGATCCACTATTATATTTCTTTCAGATATATTTTTTTCTAAAGCATTATTTATTAAATTATCAGGCGAGCACCTAACGTCACTCAATACATTCTGGTAATTAGAGAGTTGATTCATATTTTGACTATTACCACGACTATGAGTTATGACGAATGGACAGTTGAATTTTGATACAACATCCAAAATTTTTATGTCTCTTCTTCCGCCGGTGACATCATTTATCCAATTAGCACCATTTAAAAGAGCTTCGTAAGCCACTTCAGAATTAAAAGTATCAATAGAAATTAAAACATCT
>MWOX01000225.1 GCA_002026005.1 Prochlorococcus sp. HOT208_60m_808M21 | reverse complement strand
GATATTTACATTCCAAAAATCCCTCCAGTAGGATGCACCATCTCAGCAGGTTGGTGCCAGGGTTATTACAACGGATATGTATTTGATATAACGGTATCTATCGATCATTTTGATTGGATGAGTTATATCAACAAAGAGTACAAATATATTTCTATCGATTCAGAGGTAATCAATTATTTAAATTGGATTGGAGATATTCCCACTAGTTGTTTTTCTATAGAGCAGCGAACTGGATATTTTGATAAAAAAGCACATAAAAAAATAAGTGTGTATTTAATCAAAGAGGATGAAAAATTTTATGAAATTGAGGCAGAAAAGAAATTTAATTTGAAAGTAAGTTAAATTTTTTTTTAAAGTTTTATTAGTCCAAATCAAACAGATTTGCAATGATTTTCAAAAGCGGAAGATGCTTTTTCATTGCCCAA
>MWOX01000023.1 GCA_002026005.1 Prochlorococcus sp. HOT208_60m_808M21 | reverse complement strand
GTAGACCTTTTGATGCAGAGAGAGATGGATTTGTTATAGGAGAGGGATCTGGAATTCTTGTTTTAGAAACTTTAGAAAATGCACAAAAAAGGAATGCAAGAATTTATGCAGAAATAACTGGTTATGGAACAACATGTGATGCTCATCATATAACTGCTCCATCTCCAGGCGGGATTGGAGGCGCCGAAGCTATCAAATTAGCAATTGAAGACGCTTGTCTTAGCCTTGAAAAAATTGATTACATAAATGCTCATGGAACAAGTACATCAGCTAATGATAAAAATGAAACTTCTGCAATTAAATCTATTTTTAGAGACAGATCTTACCTCATTCCTGTAAGCTCTACTAAGTCGATGACAGGTCATCTCCTAGGAGGCTCAGGAGGTATAGAAGCTGTAGCTTGTATACTTTCTTTGACACATAATTTTATCCCTCCTACAATTAACTACGTCAATCGAGATCCTGAATGTGATCTTGATTATGTACCAAATAATGCAAGAGAAGCTCAAGTAGGAGTTGCTCTTTCTAATTCTTTCGGCTTTGGTGGTCACAATGTTTGCCTTGCTTTTAGCAAAATGAATTGATGACAACCAATTCTGTATTTCCAACTTAACTTATTTTAAAACAATGGTCGCTGCATCTGTTTCATTAGAATCACTTTGTGTAAATAGTATAAGAATGCTTGCTGTAGATGCAGTAAATAAATCTAATAGTGGTCATCCTGGATTGCCAATGGGATGTGCACCTATGGGTTATGCATTATGGCAAAACATACTTAATCACAACCCTAACAACCCAAAATGGTTCAATAGAGATCGTTTTGTATTATCAGCTGGTCATGGCTGTATGCTGTTGTATTCCTTGCTTCATTTGACAGGGTATAAATCAGTTTCCATAGAAGATATTAAAGAATTTAGGCAATGGGGATCAAAAACTCCTGGACATCCAGAAACATTCGAAACTGAAGGTGTTGAAGTTACAGCTGGGCCTCTTGGAGCAGGAATTTCAAATGCAGTTGGTTTAGCAATAGCTGAAACACACTTAGCAGCTAAATTTAATAAGCCTGATTGCAATATCGTTGATCACTATACTTACGTAATAATGGGTGATGGTTGTAATCAAGAAGGTATTGCATCAGAGGCCTGCTCATTAGCTGGTCATCTTAAACTTGGGAAATTAATTGCACTTTATGACGATAATCAAATTACAATTGATGGACGAACCGACGTTTCTTTTACTGAAGATGTCTTAAAAAGATACGAAGCTTATGGATGGGATGTACAACATGTTGAAGATGGGAATCATGATGTTAAAGGAATCACCGAAGCTATTGAAAAAGCAAAATTAATTACAGATAAGCCTTCAATTATAAAAATTTCTACAACCATAGGTTACGGTTCTCCAAATAAATCAGATACTGCGGGAATTCATGGAGCAGCTGTTGGAGAAGAAGAAGCTG
>MWOX01000224.1 GCA_002026005.1 Prochlorococcus sp. HOT208_60m_808M21 | reverse complement strand
ATTCAACCAGATTCAAACGCTCAGTATGAAGAAATCATTGAAATTGATTTAGCAAAAGTAATACAACCTATAGTTGCTTGCCCTAATGATCCAGATAATGTAAAAGAAATCACTGATGTTGCTAATACAAATATTGACGAGGTTTTTATAGGTTCTTGCATGACAAATATTGGTCATTACAGGGCAGCTGCGAAAGTTCTTGAAGGTATACAAAATTTAAAGGCTAAATTATGGATTTGTCCACCAACAAAAATGGATGAAGAAACTCTTAAAGATGAGGGCTACTATAAAATATTCGAAAATTGTGGTGCAAGATTAGAATTGCCAGGCTGTTCTTTGTGTATGGGAAATCAAGCTAGAGTAGATGAAGGTTCTGTAGTATTTTCTACTAGTACAAGAAATTTTGACAATAGACTTGGCAA
>MWOX01000223.1 GCA_002026005.1 Prochlorococcus sp. HOT208_60m_808M21 | reverse complement strand
AGCTTTATGATGACAGAATAGGAGTAGATAGAATTGAAAAGAAAAATCCAATAGGAGCACCAACTTTTCACTATAAGTGGGTAGGTGGATAGTCTTAAATAGTCTTGGACTGCGACTAGAAAAAATTGGACAATATTTAGCTAATTTTTAAAATATTTCTTGGAAAATGAGACACCAAAACCATTGCAATTAGGTTCAGCAGTCCCAAAAAAAGTTAGTAGAACTGTCTAGCGGACAATTCTTATATAGTAGGTTTTATGTGTATAAGTAATATATAAATCTAGTTATATATAGGTATTAGAAGGAATATTGAATGTGTTTAATGTGTGTTTAATTAATGTATAAGTAACCGACTTAAACACTTATACACCTTATACACACCTAATGTTTATAATTTCCATGCCATCTTGGGTCTTTCTTTTTA
>MWOX01000222.1 GCA_002026005.1 Prochlorococcus sp. HOT208_60m_808M21 | reverse complement strand
AGGTGGATTAATGAACTGCAACCCCATAAGAGAAAGAGAAGATTGGTTTATTACTGACAGGAAACCAACTATTTGCCCCAGATGTAAAAAGAAAGAAGTTAAAAAAGCTGTTTTAGGTTATCCAACTGAAGAGGACTTTAATAATCCAAATATTTTTCTGATCGGATGCTTGCCAGATTTTCCCGTAAATAGGACTTGGGGCTGCCGTAATTGTGACGCTGCATTTTTTAAAAATACTCCAAGAAATCAAGCTGCATTAGGTGGATTAGTTCCACATCAATGGCCAAAAGATTAAAAATAACTTCTAAAAATACTGGTTTTCTTCCAACCTTCTTTCAATAATTCTGCATATTCTTTTCTTGCAGCTTCTATAGTCTCTACCCTGCTACCTTTCATAACTGGTTTACTTGATCTTTTATAGACGCAGCCATAACTAATCATTATTGCGTCAATGCTTGGGGAAGGCTT
>MWOX01000221.1 GCA_002026005.1 Prochlorococcus sp. HOT208_60m_808M21 | reverse complement strand
TATTACTGAACCAGTAATACAAAAAAGAGTGACAGGTTTTCTTCCATATCTATCACTCATAAGTCCTATAAAAGGAGAAGCTGTAAATTGAGCTAATTGGTAAGTGCATGATAATAAACCATATGTACTTGCTTTAGAGTCAAAAAGTAAAACAAAAGAGGGTAATATGGGTAACAGTATACTTTCACTTAAACGATTATTTAGGAGAGTTATAATCGCACTAAGGAGAGTAAATTTTTTATTTGGTTTTAATAAACTTTTTTTCACAATATTTACCTTCATTGCGATTAACTTTTACTACCATACTTGTTAATGGAGATTATTGTGCCCGGCATTGTTTATTTAGTTGGAGCAGGTCCTGGTGACCCTGAGCTTTTGACTCTGAAAGCATTACGCCTAATAAAAAATTGTGATGCATTAGTTC
>MWOX01000220.1 GCA_002026005.1 Prochlorococcus sp. HOT208_60m_808M21 | reverse complement strand
CATAACTCATAGTCGTGGTAATAGTCAAAATATGAATCAACTCTCTAATTACCAGAATGTATTGAGTGATGTTAGGTGCTCGCTTGATAATTTAATAAATAATGCTTTAGAAAAAAATATATCTGAAAGAAATATAATAGTGGATCCTGGAATTGGTTTTTCAAAGGATATCATCCATAATTTGGAAATCTTGAGAAACTTAGATGTATCTAAAAAATGGAATCTGCCAATCTTGATAGGTGCCTCTAGGAAGAGATTTATAGGAGAAATTTTGAATGAGAAAAATCCAAAAGAAAGGGATATAGGAACACTTGCAATAAGTTGTGTTTGTTCTCAATTTAATATTGACATTGTGAGAGTTCACAACGTCAAACTAAATTATCAAATCCTGAAAGTAGCTGATAGAATTTACAGAAAATTATAAAATTTATCATTC
>MWOX01000219.1 GCA_002026005.1 Prochlorococcus sp. HOT208_60m_808M21 | reverse complement strand
AGTTATATTGTTATTAACCTTAAATTCAACAATTTTTCCAATAATGATAATTGATGGAGCTAAAAATTCTTTATCTTTGATTTTATCTGGGAGATTATCTAATTTCTCTATAAAACATTTTTGATTTTTCAAAGTAGCTTCTTGGATTACAGCGCATTTTGTATCCTTACATAAGCCGCCTAAAATTAATTCCTCCACAATAAATTCAATATTTTTTATCCCATAAAAATTAGTAAGCTATCTGATGATTTAGCTAAATCTCTCCAATTAACTGTCTTTTTTTCCCCTTATCTACACGCTCATGTCCAGTGACAAAAGTTACGGAACTTGCAGCATCTCTATGGGTTAGTGGAATACCAAAATATGTGGGCGCAGCTATCCCAGAAGTAATACCAGGAACGATTTCAACTGAAATTCCATTTTTTTCTAAAATCG
>MWOX01000218.1 GCA_002026005.1 Prochlorococcus sp. HOT208_60m_808M21 | reverse complement strand
TTTTAGGAGCAATCTTTTTAAGTTTTTTAAACATAGGAACCTCTACTGCATCAGAGATTTTGATGTCTCTCAAACCAATTTTTGATTTATTTAGAAGTAATGAAATAGCAGCATGGGATAGATACAATGGGAATGTTTTCCAAGTTGTGGGAAATGTTGAGTTAATCGACTCCGACAATACCTAAATTGACGTAAAAAACTGGTGAACAAAGATTGAGATGTCTTTACTCACCAAGAGATCACCTTAATATTGTTGATTTGAAAATAAATGGTCCAATTGCAGTAAAAGGTCCATTGCAACTCTCAAAAGACCTAGGAAACTTGTATTTGACAATTAATAACTGCAGGGTTCTTGGTAGGCATGAATATAGAACAAGAGAAGATATCTTTAACTATAAAAAATA
>MWOX01000217.1 GCA_002026005.1 Prochlorococcus sp. HOT208_60m_808M21 | reverse complement strand
TTACATCGATCAAATTCTTATCTAGAGCTTTTGTTATGACCCCTAAATTATTTATTAATTCAAAAGCTTTAGGGAACAATGTAATTACATCAAAATTAAAACCACTCATCTAGAAATCTTCCTCATAACCTAACTCAATTAACCTTGATTCTTTTTTTCTCCAATTTGGAACAACTTTCACAAACAACTCTAGGTGAACTACACCATCAATTAATTTAGACATATTTAATCTTGCTGACTGACCAATCATTTTTAACATTGAACCTTTCTTTCCAATAAGAATGCCTTTTTGGGTTGATCTTTCAACAATAATAGTAGCCAAAATAGCTGTAAAAACTTTGCCATTTTTTCTTTTCATTTCCTCTCTCTTTTCTATCTTTACTGCAACACTATGAGGTACTTCTTCTCTTGTATTTTTTAATACCTGTT
>MWOX01000216.1 GCA_002026005.1 Prochlorococcus sp. HOT208_60m_808M21 | reverse complement strand
TTGGAAAACTAAAGAATTAATTCAAGAATATTGGAAATCAAAAGTATTAGAAAAAAAACTTACTAACAATATTCATCAATAATGTTATATAAACATCATTTAAAAGAATTTGATTCTTGGTTGGAAAATAGTTTGATGACTGATTCAGATAAAATTGCTTTTGACCAATGGATAAAAAACAGTCCAAATCCTATCTACTTGCCAGAGACACACCTGTAAATGGTTCTTTCCGTGATCCAAATGGATATTTATGGTGTTCTTATGTAATGAAAATTAGAGTTACGGTAGATAATGATGCATGGGAAAAAAATTTAAATAAGAAATTTTCAAGTATTCAAAATAAAGAAATTATTGACTTTCATAATTGGTTTTTAAAGTGTCCATTAAGTTCGTGTGGAATTGACGAGAGAAA
>MWOX01000022.1 GCA_002026005.1 Prochlorococcus sp. HOT208_60m_808M21 | reverse complement strand
AAATCCCTTGCTAATATCTCACCTTTTTTTGCGTATACGGAAATTCCTTGATCTGCGATAGCTGCAGCCGCATGATCTTGAGTTGAAAAGATATTACAAGAAGCCCATTTTAATTCTGCACCAAGATCAACAAGAGTTTCTATCAAGACTGCTGTCTGAATAGTCATATGAAGACTGCCAGCTATTTTTGCACCTTTAAGTGGCTTTTCAGATTGATATTTATCTCTAAGTGCCATTAGTCCAGGCATTTCTGTTTCGGCAATTTTAATTTCTTTACGGCCAAAATCTGAAAGGGAGATGTCAGCAATTACGTAATTAGGAGTAGATGTTGTAACTGAATTTGCGATAACCATATCGTGTAAATATCTTTTCTATTAAACTATAAATGATTTTTGAGTAAATTTGTGTTTGTTGAAAATTTAAAAGAAACTTTAAATTTGGGGGAAAAACTCTCACACAAATTAAATCCACAATCAATTGTTTTATTACAGGGTCCAATTGGGGCAGGGAAAACTTCATTTGTCCAAGGGATTGCTAAAGGCTTGTCAATCTCTGAGGACATTACAAGCCCTACATTTGCTTTATCGCATCACTATAACTCAGGAATAATTCCGCTAATTCACCTTGATTTATACAGGTTAGAAAATATTTCTTCAGCAAAGGAAGTTTTTTTTTCAGAAGAAGAAGAGGCAATACAAAGACAAGCCATTTTAGTTATTGAATGGCCAGAATTAATTGAAACAGTTATTGATAATTTCTGGAAAATAGAAATTAATTACGCAAAAAATTATGGAAGACACTACGAAATAAGAGATCCCAAAAATTTATTAACCTTCTCATAATATGGCTGTTGCTCTATGGCTCCTTCACCAAGACAAGTTAATAATCCACAAACGCCTGCGAACTTAATGCAATCTTCTATCTCTAAATCATTTGTAGGATAGCCAGAAGATATTATTTTTGAAATAAAGCCAGCTAGAAAAGCATCGCCTGCTCCAGTTGTATCAACAATTTTTTGTGAAGTAGGAGTTTCGGTAATTCCCTGAAATCCGTTGATGCTCCATAAAACAGGATTTTTTCCATCAGTTATTATTACATCTGGTCTATTAGACAATCGTTGAGATATTAGCAAGGGATTT
>MWOX01000215.1 GCA_002026005.1 Prochlorococcus sp. HOT208_60m_808M21 | reverse complement strand
ATTTTAGAAAGAGACTCAAGATTTATCAAGAATATAAATAAAGCCTTCCAAGCAAATAATATAAAAGGAATGATCTCGTTCAAAGATGGAAGAATAAATCCTTTTTCTTTACTTCAAACATTAGATAAATATCTAAAACATAAAAAAGTAAACTATTTGCGAGAAAAAATAATAAAAATAAGAAAATCAAACAATCAATGGATTTCTACAACAAAGAATAAAGAAAAAATCAAGTCTGATATGGTTATTTTGTGTAATTCACTAAAAGCGATTGATTTAATAGATAGTCTATCTCAGAACATCAAATTAAAACCTGTCTTAGGTCAAGCCATAGAAATTGAGATAAATGATGCAGAAGTTGATTTATTATCGCTGCCAAAACAATTCAATATAAATGGTAAAAATATAATTCCAAAATCAAAAAATAAGCTAATT
>MWOX01000214.1 GCA_002026005.1 Prochlorococcus sp. HOT208_60m_808M21 | reverse complement strand
TTAAGATTAGTTTTAGAGATAATTTGCTATCCTTATTTTCCTGAAAATCTTGACCTTCTTTTTGAATTGAAGGTATTAAGAAAAATGGTTTTGATTGATCAATTGAATCTTTTAAAAGAGTCATAGAGTCTTTAAGCAAAATTGCTAATTTATAAGCCCATTCTTGAGATGGTGGCACCCAACCATTATCATCCCAGTATTTCCTCATGATCTCACTTAACTTAATTGATTCCATATTTTTTATATACTGAGAATTAATCCAGTAGAGTTTTTCCCAACTGAATTTGGCTCCTGCTTTATTTATTTCTGATAAGTCAAAAATTTCAGAAATCTCTTCAAGTGAAAGTATTTCTCTGTCGACAGATTTTGGTGACCAACCTAAAAAGGCCATATAGTTCGATAAGGCCTCAGGTAAATATCCCATATCTCTAAATTCGTCGATTGAAGTTACGCAATCTCTCTTAGA
>MWOX01000213.1 GCA_002026005.1 Prochlorococcus sp. HOT208_60m_808M21 | reverse complement strand
TCTTCCGATCTTAAAAGAAATGATGAAAAAGAAAGAAGGTTCTAACTTAGTTCCTTATAGTTTCAGACACTATTACAGCCTTCGAGGTCACATTGCAGGCATTGATTCTGGAAGTATGGCTTCGAGTATGGGTCACTCAATAGAAGCTCATCACAGGGCATATCCTTATTCTTCTAAAGCAAGTGCCACCAACGCATTTAGATAAGCTAGAAAGAGGTTAACAGCATGACTACCAACAAAAGATATGTTCAATTATTGGCTATGGCTCAAACTGGTAAAAAGCTAGAAAGTTGGGCAACTGAAGAAGATAAAAAGATTTATCAGGAAATGAAACACGCAGATAAGGTAATGCGTGAGTCAGCAAAGAAACTTGGTATTAAAAACCCAATATTAGAAATTCCTCT
>MWOX01000212.1 GCA_002026005.1 Prochlorococcus sp. HOT208_60m_808M21 | reverse complement strand
CTTGAAGATACTGGTTTTTCATTGACTGCGGTTGACTATGTATGACGAACATAAAATTAAAGTGTTGTGAGATATGTTGTGAGAGGGACATATTGTGATAAATCATTTTTCATAGTGATATCAATCGATTAAACATATTTTGTTGGGAGAAGTTACCATAAATTACTCAACTTCAAAAGTAGAGAAATTATTTTAATTTGAATGAAGATATAATTTAAGGTAAAAATTATTAAAGTAATGAGATTATTAGTTACCCTTTTATGTTCAATATTCTTTTTAAAACCTTTATATGCGGACTCTATTTTTTGGGAAAAAGTAAACGTTGCAGCAACTGTTGGAGGTATTTTATGTTTTTCTAATCAAGGTTTAGTCCCTAATTTTAATGAACTAGTAAATGAGACAATTAAAAATAATGGACAATCCGGATCAA
>MWOX01000211.1 GCA_002026005.1 Prochlorococcus sp. HOT208_60m_808M21 | reverse complement strand
GATTTCCAAATTATGGATGATATCCTTTGAAAAACCAATTCCAGGATCCACTATTATATTTCTTTCAGATATATTTTTTTCTAAAGCATTATTTATTAAATTATCAAGCGAGCACCTAACATCACTCAATACATTCTGGTAATTAGAGAGTTGATTCATATTTTGACTATTACCACGACTATGAGTTATGACGAATGGACAGTTGAATTTTGATACAACATCCAAAATTTCTATGTCTCTTCTTCCGCCGGTGACATCATTTATCCAATTAGCACCATTTAAAAGAGCTTCGTAAGCCACTTCAGAATTAAAAGTATCAATAGAAATTAAAACATCTGGAAATTCAGATTTTATTAATTTTAGATATGGGATCAGTCTTTTCATTTCTATACTAGATCCAACTTCTTCAGCTCCAGGTCTCGTACTTTGAGCACCAAGATCAACAACATCA
>MWOX01000210.1 GCA_002026005.1 Prochlorococcus sp. HOT208_60m_808M21 | reverse complement strand
GAGAGCATTGGCTAAAAGAAACGACGTATTATTGGGAACACTACAAAGATCTAAAAAAACCAGGAACATGTACTGTTAATGGTTTTTTTGGAATAGAAGAAGCTGTTGAAGTAATTAAAGATTGTGAAGATAGATATAAAAAAGAAATTGATCCAAAATTAGTAAATTAACTAATTTTATTTTTCTCTAAATTTTTCAAATATTTCGCTTAGTGTTTCTTCGACACCTTGTTGCTTTAGTTTTTTGGCTAGTTCTTTGCCTACCTTTTCGGGATCATTAATATTGCCAATATATTGATCTTTAATAAGCCTTTCTCCATCGAGAGATGCAACCATACCAGTAAGGCAGAGTTGTTCATTTTGAATTTTACTATTCACACCTATTGGCACTTGGCATCCCCCTTCAAGCTCTCTTAAAAAAGCTCTTT
>MWOX01000209.1 GCA_002026005.1 Prochlorococcus sp. HOT208_60m_808M21 | reverse complement strand
AAGAAAAAATGGCAAAGTTTTTACAGCTATTTTGGCTACTATTATTGTTGAAAGATCAACCCAAAAAGGCATTCTTATTGGAAAGAAAGGTTCAATGTTAAAAATGATTGGTCAGTCAGCAAGATTAAATATGTCAAAATTAATTGATGGTGCAGTTCACCTAGAGTTGTTTGTGAAAGTTGTTCCAAATTGGAGAAAAAAAGAAGCAAGGTTACTTGAGTTTGGTTATGAGGAAGAATTCTAGATGAGTGGTTTTAATTTTGATGTAATTACATTGTTCCCTAAAGCTTTTGAATTAATAAATAATTTAGGGGTCATAACAAAAGCTCTAGATAAGAATTTGATCGATGTAAATTTACATGATTTGAGAGAATATGGAGAAGGTTCTTACAGGCAAGTAGACGATAAGCCTTATGGAGGAGGAGCAGGTATGGTATTAAAACCTGAACCTA
>MWOX01000208.1 GCA_002026005.1 Prochlorococcus sp. HOT208_60m_808M21 | reverse complement strand
TTTTGGCCATGGATTTTTCTTATTGATAATTTGCAATTCTCGCGAAACTATTCGGATCTAATGAAGCCCCTCCAACTAACACCCCATCTATATCACTCATTGACATGATTTCGTCAATATTATTAGGTTTAACAGATCCTCCATACTGTATAATTACATCTTCAAAACCTATTAATTTCCTAATCAAAGAACATATCTTATTAGCGCCTTCTGCCTCGCATGTTTTACCAGTGCCAATAGCCCATATTGGTTCATAGGCAACAATTAAATTAGATGGATCTGTATTTTCTAATCCTTGTTCAACCTGTCTAGTAATAACTCTATCAGCTTCTCCTCTCTCTCTTTGTTCTAATGTTTCTCCTACACAAACTATTGGAGTAAGTCCACTAGATTGAGCAAAAACTGCTCTTTTATTAATTTGTTCATC
>MWOX01000207.1:293-448 GCA_002026005.1 Prochlorococcus sp. HOT208_60m_808M21 | reverse complement strand
TTTTTATGCTGATGGTAATTGTTCGCCCTATCTCTATCTGGATAGCAACAATTGGCAGAGACTTGAACTTAAAAGAAAAAGTTTTTTTAGCTTGGTTAGCCCCAAGAGGTATTGTTACTGCAGCTGTAGCTTCTCTTTTTTCTATCAGATTAGAG
>MWOX01000207.1:0-275 GCA_002026005.1 Prochlorococcus sp. HOT208_60m_808M21 | reverse complement strand
GCTGGCCGTCTACAAGGTTTAGTTTTTCTTACTGTATTGATGACAGTGGGAATTCAAGGTCTTTCTGCTAAACCTTTGGCAAATAGGCTTGAATTAGTCCAAAAAAATAATTTAGATTGATTAAAGACACCTTTCAATTCGAGTTCTATCAGTTTTACTCTCTGCGAAAAGCTCCCAACTTTGAATTAAATCTGGCCCACTGAGAGATCCAAAAAAGGCTACTCTTAATGATTTCATTAATATCCCTTTTTTAATATTATGCATTTTTGAGATTT
>MWOX01000021.1 GCA_002026005.1 Prochlorococcus sp. HOT208_60m_808M21 | reverse complement strand
TGTTGATATAAGTTTAATATGACCATCATGAAGATTACCCATTGTTGGAATGAAGTTAATTTCACTATTGATATTTCTCCTCCAATTTTCTATTTCTTCAGTTTTCCTTATGATTACTTTCTTCACTTTGTTTTTAAAAAATAAATCTATTTGATAAATAATTACTGGACAAAAACAATCTTAGGAGGAATATCTATATAGGGAGAGTCTATCATTTTTATTTCATGGATTACAAAACATCAGGTGTTGATATAGAAGCTGGGCGAGAATTTGTTTCCGAAATTAAACAGGCAGTTGAAGGAACTCATTCATCTAATGTGATTGAGGGTATTGGCGGGTTCGGAGGTTTGTTTAGGATTCCTATCGATAGTTTTAAAAAACCAGTTCTTGTTTCAGGGACTGATGGTGTTGGAACAAAATTAGAATTAGCCCAAAGTAAAAACTTTCATTTTGAGGTTGGTATTGATTTAGTTGCTATGTGCATGAACGATATCATTACTAGTGGTGCAAAACCTTTATTTTTTCTAGATTATATTGCTACCGGTAAGCTTGATAAGAAACAATTATTGAGGGTTGTTCAGGGAATTTCACATGGATGCGGAGAAAATAACTGTTCATTACTCGGCGGTGAAACTGCAGAAATGCCTGGATTTTATTCAAAAAATAAGTATGATCTTGCAGGATTTTGTGTTGGAATAGTTGATGAGGATAAGCTTATTAATGGTAAAAAAGTCTCTGAAAATGACTTAATAATTGCTTTAAAAAGTAATGGAGTTCATAGTAACGGTTTTAGTTTAGTAAGAAAAATTATACAAAACAATAATCAAATAGATAAAGAATTTGAAAAAGTTTCTCACTTAAATTTTTATGATGAGTTATTGAAACCTACAAAAATTTACAATAATGTGATTAACCAAATGTTATCTGAAGATATAGAAATTAAAGCAATGTCTCATATAACTGGAGGAGGAATTCCAGAAAATTTACCAAGATGTATACCCTCTGATTTTATTCCTTATATCAATACCAGTTCATGGCAAATACCTACTTTATTTAAATTCCTTAAAGAGAAAGGATCTATTCCCGAAAAAGATTTTTGGAATACTTTCAATCTTGGAGTGGGATTTTGTTTAATTATTGATAAACAATTTAAGGAAGCGATATTAAGTATCTGTAAAGATCATGATATAGATAGTTGGGAAATTGGAAAGATAGTTCGAAAAAATGATTCAACAATTAGTAAATTTTTACCAGAAATTTTAAATTAAATTTTTTTTTCTTTTTTAAATGCGTTTTAAAAAATTATTTTTTATACCCAAATGAAAAAGTTAGGTGTAATATAATAAGATTACAGCCGAATTATATCGGAAGTTTAAGTATTAAGATTTAACCTTTATTCAATGCCCTTTGCAAATAATCAAAGAATTACACGTAGACGTAGTTCAGCTGGTCCTACACCTCCAAAAAGACCAATAGGTAATAATTCCGAATCAATTGGTAGACAGGCTCAAGGCCCAAGGCCAACTTTCTTGACACTAAGAGATCATGGGAAAGTTTTTGTCGCTGATTTACCTAATTTGTCCGATGGTCAATTAGCCCATATTAGTAAAGAAGCTAATGAAGTTTTAAATAGTTTGGAAAAAAGGCTTTGTGATCTTGAAAATGAACCTAATGTTAGTAATCCGGAAAACGATACGCTGATAAAAGCTTCTACCAAAAGAGATGTCACACTGAGGTTTATTAAATCAATAGAAGAAGAACAAGAGCATAGAAAGAATAATCCTGCTTTACGAGATGCTGCATCTGAATCTTTACCTAGAACTTTTCTGGAGGTTGCAAGACATAGATTGCCTGGAGCAACTTTTGATTCACTACTTCGAGAGGCTCTCGAAGCTTGTGCAGTTGATGAAAGTACTGAAGAAAATAAAGTTATTGATGAGCCTAAAGAAACTGTAAAAATTATGGATATACCTTCTTCCAACACTAATGCTTCACTTGTTGTTAGTATCGACTCAAGTGATGATTCCAAGAATGACTCTATTTGATTCAACACAAGAGTTAATAAATTATAATGAACAAAATAAATCAAAAATAAACCTTACTTCAGAGAAAGATCCCATTTTATGTAATCATTGCAAAAGGACCGCATCAAATGGTGTTAGATGTTTAGGAATGTGTGTAGCAGATAATGATTACTAGAATAATTCAAATTCTTATATAAATAATCTGATGAAAATAATTAATAAATTAACTAAATTTTATTTATTAATGGATATCAAGTATTATTTAAAAAAAATAAAGAAAAGATTATTTTTCTGTATATCAATAGGTAATTGAAAATTTATACCCTTTATTTGAAATTGAAGTTCTTAGAAAATTTCATAATTAAATGCGTAAAAAAATTAAATAAGGCGGCACCCAGATTCGAACTGGGGATAAAGGATTTGCAATCCTCTGCCTTACCACTTGGCCATGCCGCCGAAAAAGATTCGAATAATTCTTTTTATGATCTTAACAGTAAGGTGTCTCATTCTCTATTATTTATATGCAATGGTCACGGAGAAGATGTAATCGCATTGGAGATAATAAAAAGATTACTAAAAAAAATAAAAAATAAAAATATTGAAGTTTTGCCCTTAGTAGGAAATGGAGATGTTTTTAATTCCATAAAATCAAAGAATTTTTGTAAAATAGGATATTTTAAAGAGCTGCCTAGTGGAGGTTTTAGTAATCAAAGTCTGAAGGGATTTGTGCTTGATTTGTTTGCAGGATTTTTAGTTGATAATTTAAGAAATTTTCTACTTGTAAAACAGAAGTCAAAACATAACTGCAAAATTGTCGCAGTAGGCGATTTCTTGCCATTACTCTTCGCTTGGAGTTCGGAATGCGAATTTAGTTTCATTGGAACTCCCAAAAGTGACCATACTTGGAGTAGTGGGCCAGGTTGGGATTTAAGCGATTTTTATCATAAGTTGAAAGGTTCTGAATGGGATCCATGGGAAATGTTTTTAATGAAATCTCCAAGATGTAAAAATTTAATTATGAGAGATAAAATTACAGCTAATAATTTGAATAAAAAAAATATTGATGCAAAATACTTGGGTAATCCAATGATGGATTTTGTTAATGCAACAAACGATAAGATATCAAATATTATTTCTTTTAAAAGGATTATTCTATTAGTTGGAAGTAGATATCCTGAAGCTCTTAAAAATCTTGATAATTTTCTAAATTGTTTGCAAGATTTTGATTTATCAAAGGATTTGGTAATACTTTTGCCTTTGAGCATTAATGCGAATGTGATTCAAACTCAAAATTATTTAAATAAATATGGTTTTATAAAACAGAGGAAACTTAAATTTCTAATTAATGAAGATTCAGTATGGAAAAAGAAAGATCAATATGTAGTGATTGGAAAAGGTAAATTTAATTCATGGGCCAATATGGCAGAAGTTGGCTTGTCTAATGCAGGAACTGCTACAGAGCAAATTGCTGGCCTTGGAATTCCATCTCTTTCTCTACCCGGAACCGGACCACAATTCACAAAATCATTTGCAAAAAGGCAATCAAGATTATTGGGAGGTAGTGTTTTAGTTTGCAAGAACAAAAAAATTCTTTTAAAACGTTTAAGTTTACTTTTGAAAGGAAAAGTTAATAAGTTAGAACAAGCAAAAATTGGAAAAAAAAGAATGGGGGAATCTGGGGCAAGTAAGAAAATCGTAGATGCTATAAACCTTCATTTGTTATCTTAGTAAATGGCACTAGCTTATTAATTATTAATTCCTTTATGTATCCAATAAATGATCGGCAATATCTAAAAATTTGTGCAGAGATCGCAAATCTTATGAGTATAAGCTTATCTTCTGCTAAAAAGAAAGTAGAAATTCAAATTGCAAAAGAAGGCTCTAAAACTACTCAAGAAAAAATACAAGTTGCTCAAAAAGTTTTGAAAATTTGTGAAAAAAATGATGGAGATCAATTAAGTTCTTCAAGAATACTTGATAAGCTTATGGAAACTCTTGATGGTGAAGATAATTTTTTAACTGAAGATTGATTCTTAATGTTCAAATATATTTGAGAATTTTAGTATGTCTAAATCAGCGTGTACAGAAACTGTTTCGAAACATTTTTGAGCTAATTCATATCTATCCTCTCTTTCTAAGATGACTTTTAATTTATGCATAGCTTCAATTAAATATCTAACATCATTTGCTGCATAATCTAGTTGATTTTTTGTTAAATCTTCGTTGCTGCCCCAATCACTACTTTGTGAGCTTTTGTCCAGTTCTATACCTAACAATTCATTAATTAAATCCTTTAAACCATGTTTATTTGTATAAGTTCTTGCTAACTTACTAGCAATTTTTGTACAAAAAATATTTTTTGTATTAATTTCAAGATTGCATTTTAGAGCTGCTATATCAAATCTCGCATAGTGAAATATTTTAGTAATTTTGTCATCTTCAAGAAGTGCTTTTAAATGAGGTGAAGAAGATGTATTAAGTTCGATTTTTACACAGGATGTTCTTTTAAATTCATTGCATATTTGAACTAAACAGAGTCTATCTCTTCCATGAATTAAACCCATTGCTTCAGTGTCAATAGCTAGGAAGGATGATTTTTTGTAAAGATTGTATAAATCTATTGTTAAATCGTTATAAAGAAAATCAATATTTTTATTTTCAATAGTCATTTTTAATAATTATTTAAGGTAATTTAAAATTTAGAATATTATTTAAAATATTATTTAATTAAGAATTTTTATCTAATAGGATTATTTTACAGAATAATTCTAAATATTTATAATATGATATAACTTTAATTTTATTCTCGAGTTACTATAAAAAATTATTTAATGTCATATTCCTTAAATTCAACATTGTTGCTGACAATTCTCTTGGCCATAGGATTATTTTTTTTTCTTAGGGCTTCCAGTAAAGATAGAACAACCATCGTTGAGATTTCATCTTCTCAGCAGTCAATTAAGGTTTTAAATGGTTTATGTGAATGGCTTAATTTGAGGGGATGGAAGCAAACAGGAGGAGATTTTGAACAAAGAATTTTAATATTCAAGGGTCAAGTTGTTTCTAGTAAATTTTTAGCAATTTTTTTAGGTTTTCTTGGTGGTTTTGGTTCTTGTGCTTTGGGATTAGTAATTATCCAAATATATCCTGAATTAGGTTGGTGGCCTATTCTTTTGGGATTAATTGGGGGCCCTTTGTCTGGAATTGTTTATTTTAAAAAATCAGCAAGAGAGGAGAAATTTGAATTAAGGTTGATCAACGAAAATGAAAATGATTCAACTTGTATGAGACTTAGAGCCCATAGGGATGAATTAATCTCTTTAGAAAATGAACTCGGAGAAAAACTTCAATTGAAAAGTGACGGTTCTTTATTTAAAACACCTATTTAAGATACTGGAAAATTTTATTAGATAATTTTTAATCAAAAATATTACTCTCTATACAGAATTTCTCTAACTCTTTATCATTTAACCAATCTTGGGGTTTTGTAAAAATTGATGTGAGAAATTCCTCTCGAGAACCATTTTTAGCTTTATATCCATATTCCCATCTAGCTAAAGGCGGTAAGGACATTAATATAGATTCAGTTCTGCCATTTGTTTGTAGTCCAAAAATCGTCCCTCTATCCCAAACTAAATTGAATTCGACATATCTACCTCTTCGATATAGCTGGAATTCTCTTTCCTTCGATGAATATGTTTGAGAAGCTCTTTTTTCAATAATGGGCAAATATGAAGGGAGGAATGCCTGCCCACAGTTTTCTGCTAAAGAAAATAAATCATCCCAATTTAAGTTAGATCTGCCAATATTTTGTGAAGCTTTTGATGCTTCTCCATTTTGATTATTGCCCCTATAAATATTGCCTGAACCATCTTGATAATCATAAAAAATACCTCCTATACCTCTAGATTCATTTCTATGCTTCAAGAAGAAATATTCATCACACCATGGTTTGAAAACTTTATGCAAATCTTGATCAACTTTCTCACAAGCTTTTTTATGCTCATTATGAAAATTCCTTACATCAGAAAGATAAGGATAAAAAGGGGTTAAGTCTGCACCTCCCCCAAACCACCAAACAGGACCAGCTTCAAAATATCGATAATTCAGATGAACCGTAGGGATATAGGGATTCTTAGGATGCAAAACCATAGAAGTTCCCGTAGCAAACCATTCATGACCTTTTGCTTCAGGCCTTTGAGAGATTATAGATTGAGGTAATTCTTTTCCTTGTACTTCCGAGAAATTTACGCCTGCTTGCTCAAAAATAGAACCATTTTTCAATACTCTTGATCTTCCTCCGCCACCTTCGTCTCTTAGCCAGGATTCCTCTGTAAATTTCCCTTTGCCATCTACATTTTCAAGTCCTGAACAAATTTTGTCTTGTAGAGTTAATAAGAGATTTTTAGTTTTTTCTCTCGAGTTTTTAGGTGGTTCTTTCAACATGTATTTAGTAAATCTTGAAGAAAAAAATTTTTTTGGTTAATTATAAGTTTCTCTTTATAATTTCTCTTAGGGGGTACTTATTGCCTATTATTTGATAGTTCGACATAGTTCTTAATCTTTTAAACAGTCGACTACCTTGTCAAAATATTTAAAAATTTAATGACCACAATAGAAGATGCGAATTTTGCTTTACAAAAAGTTCTAGATGCTGGATCACAGAAAAATGTAATTGAATTAGCTTGGATTAAAAATGTAAGAGTAACTATACCGAGAGTAATCGTAACATTATCATTACCATCGTTTGCAAATTCTCAGAGAGATAGAATTGTACAAGAGGTTAGAGGGCTACTACTGAATTTTGAAGATATTGATGACGTTCAAATAGAGGTAGATAATAATTCTTCCAAAACAGAATCTCAAAATCAAAGTAATGCTCCTGAATTGCAGAAGATTGATGGGATTCGACATATCATAGCTGTTAGCAGTGGTAAAGGTGGAGTTGGGAAAAGTACCATTGCAGTTAATCTCGCTTGTTCTCTAGCTAAATTAGGCTTAAAAACTGGATTGCTGGATGCGGATATATATGGACCTAATACTCCCTCAATGATGGGAGTTACCGAACAGAATCCAAAGGTTACAGATGGTAGTGGCAGTGATCAAAGGTTAATACCAATAAATAAATATGGAATTTCTTTAGTATCAATGGGTTTCCTTATAGAAGAAGGTCAGCCAGTTATTTGGAGAGGACCAATGCTTAATAGTATTATCAGACAATTTTTATATCAAGTTGAATGGAATAATCTTGATTTTTTGGTTATTGATTTGCCTCCAGGAACAGGAGACGCTCAAATATCCCTTTCACAATCTGTGCCTATTTCTGGCGCTATAGTTGTTACTACTCCTCAACAAGTATCTTTGCAAGATGCAAGGAGGGGATTAGCAATGTTTAAACAACTTGGAGTACCTTTACTGGGAATTGTAGAAAATATGTCAGTATTTATTCCACAAGATATGCCAGGTAAAAAATATGAAATTTTTGGTAAAGGTGGTGGACAAACATTAGCTAACGAAAATGACTTACCATTATTAGCTCAAATTCCTATTGAAATCCCTATCGTTGATGATAGTAATAAAGGTGTACCAATCTCAATAAGCCAGCCCAATAAAGAAAGTGCTGTCGTATTTGGTAATTTAGCTCAATTAATTAAGAATCAATTTGTTAATACTTAATTGATGTTTAAGAGAATTTCTTTATTAAATAACAGAGGATTTGTACAAAAAAAAGACAATTTTAATAGAGGCTTTTTATTCTCTCCGCTACTTATAATTCCCCTGTTTTTAGTTATTAT
>MWOX01000206.1:263-417 GCA_002026005.1 Prochlorococcus sp. HOT208_60m_808M21 | reverse complement strand
CAGGAAAATAATCTTACATTTCAACTTTTACCTTTAGATAGAAACCATGATCTTCTTCTTGAAAAATGGAACTTAGGATTATGCCGTAATGTAATAAAAGAACTAAAGAATTTGGAATTAAAAGTTATTTAGTTTTTTTAATAAGTTCTTGTTT
>MWOX01000206.1:0-239 GCA_002026005.1 Prochlorococcus sp. HOT208_60m_808M21 | reverse complement strand
TGAAAATAAATTGAAAATTAAGGATGATGCGATTAGTCCCAGAAAGCCTGAAATTAAAATAAATATTAGGAATCCTAGTGGATTAAAATTCTTAGATTGCCTAGTTTTATAGTTTTTTTTGGAAACTTCTTCAACTATTTCTTCAATTTTCACCTCTTTCCTCTCTGTCTTGAATTCATCCATTAAAAATTCTGTATCAAGTTTTAGCTTTTGTGAAATCCTTCTAATCATTGCTTTGA
>MWOX01000205.1 GCA_002026005.1 Prochlorococcus sp. HOT208_60m_808M21 | reverse complement strand
TGTGCTTTCTGCCGCAAGGCAAACGGCACCTGCTAAAATTCCAATCCTTACAATAAATACTGGTCATTTAGGATTTCTTGCGGAAGCTTATTTATCTAACTTAGATGAGGCTATAGATAAAATAATTACTGGAAACTGGGATATTGAAGAAAGAACTTGTTTTATCATTAGTGTAATGAGGAATGATCAGAGGCGCTGGGAGTCTCTTTGCCTTAATGAGATGGCTCTTCATAGAGAACCTCTAACAAGTATGTGTCATTTCGAGATTTCTATAGGGCGACATGCTCCTGTGGATATTTCAGCTGATGGAGTAATTTTGTCTACTCCTACTGGTTCTACTGCATATTCTCTGAGTGCTGGAGGACCAGTTATTACACCTGATTGTCCAGTAGTACAATTAACTCCAATTGCGCCACATTCGTTGGCATCAAGG
>MWOX01000204.1 GCA_002026005.1 Prochlorococcus sp. HOT208_60m_808M21 | reverse complement strand
TTTTATCTTTCTAAGAAAATTAGCATTAACCATAGGATTTTTTACCTTGCTAGAAGATTACTATAAATTCTCAAAGATGGTATATAGTGTTGCCTTTATTAAGAGAAAAATTATTTTTTGTGAGTTGAATTAAAAATAATGTCTAAAGTAGGAAGTCTTATTAAACTTAAAAAAAGTTTAATTTCATGTTAAGTAGATCTTTCATTCCAACTTTAGAGGAAGAATTTACTAAGAGAGAGAGTGAGGGGGAAATACATGGACATACAGGATTCCATGGAAAAATTTCAATAACAGAAGATGAGAATTACTACAAAGTAGAAATTCATTTTTATGACAAAGAATTAGTAAAATATATAAACGGTTGGCAATGGAATGCCTCAGAAAGAAAGTGGTATTTTGAAAGAAAAGATGATACTTTCAATGAATTAAA
>MWOX01000203.1 GCA_002026005.1 Prochlorococcus sp. HOT208_60m_808M21 | reverse complement strand
AGAGATTTATTTTCAAAAGCTGCTTTATATAATCCTGGATTTGCTATGGCTAGATCTAGTATGGCGTTAGCAGATTTCCAGTTGGGGAACATTGATGAATCTGAAAAAGAATTAAAAAAATTAATTAGACGTTATCCAACTTTTGCTGATGCTAGGGCAGCTTTAACAGCCTTGAATTGGTCCAAGGGTGAATCTGGGAAAGCAGAGAGTAATTGGATAGCGGTAACTGAATCAGATCCTAGATATAGTGATGAAGAATGGTTGAAAAAAATAAGAAGATGGCCTCCCCAACCAATTAGAGATTTAATGAACTTTATCGATTTAAAATAAGTGATGAATAGAGATCAGTTTTATAAAAAAAATTGATTCGTTTAATGATGAATTAATTAGTGTAAGAAGACATATCCATGCTG
>MWOX01000202.1:341-427 GCA_002026005.1 Prochlorococcus sp. HOT208_60m_808M21 | reverse complement strand
GTGGAAATTGTTGGAGTAACTGAGCCATTGATTCCTGGATCGATTGTCGAGGCTAGGATTGTTGGGGTGATGAAATTTGATGATGG
>MWOX01000202.1:215-309 GCA_002026005.1 Prochlorococcus sp. HOT208_60m_808M21 | reverse complement strand
TGGCAGATGATAAAAGAATGGATCATATCTCAAGTTATGAAGACCTTGGAGATCATTGGTTAAAAGAAACAAAGTATTATTGGGAGCACTACAA
>MWOX01000202.1:0-209 GCA_002026005.1 Prochlorococcus sp. HOT208_60m_808M21 | reverse complement strand
AAAAAAACCAGGAACATGTACTGTTAATGGTTTTTTTGGAATAGAAGAAGCTGTTGAAGTAATTAAAGATTGTGAAGATAGATATAAAAAAGAAATTGATCCAAAATTAGTAAATTAACTAATTTTATTTTTCTCTAAATTTTTCAAATATTTCGCTTAGTATTTCTTCGGCACCTTGTTGCTTTAGTTTTTTGGCTAGTTCTTTGCCT
>MWOX01000201.1 GCA_002026005.1 Prochlorococcus sp. HOT208_60m_808M21 | reverse complement strand
TTGATCCAAGATTATTTTGGTTATTTTCAGAAATATTTTCAATACTTTCTTTTTCAAGAACTTCAAATTTTTCTAATTTTTCGTCTTTTTTTCGATCAATTCCTTGTGAGTTATCTCTTCTTGGATACTTGGTTTTAGAATCTCATTACAAAGATCTATGCACTCATCGCAGATATAAACCCCAGGACCAGCTATAAGCTTTCTTACTTGGTCTTGTGACTTCCCGCAAAATGAACATTTAAGATGGGCGTCGAATTTAGCCATCGATTATAAGTTTTTAAAGTGAAAGGTGTTAAATATTCCCTATTCACTAGGATTGCTCATAAATATCGATTCGTCATCATATTCTTAAAAAATCAGAACCCCTTGTTACTTTTTGATAACTTTATCAATTAATCCATATT
>MWOX01000200.1:246-503 GCA_002026005.1 Prochlorococcus sp. HOT208_60m_808M21 | reverse complement strand
TATAAGCCCATTCTTGAGATGGTGGCACCCAACCATTATCATCCCAGTATTTCCTCATGATCTCACTTAACTTAATTGATTCCATATTTTTTATATATTGAGAATTAATCCAGTTGAGTTTTTCCCAACTGAATTTGGCTCCTGCTTTATTTATTTCTGATAAGTCAAAAATTTCAGAAATCTCTTCAAGTGAAAGTATTTCTCTGTCGACAGATTTTGGAGACCAACCTAAAAATGCCATATAGTTCGATAGGGCC
>MWOX01000200.1:0-207 GCA_002026005.1 Prochlorococcus sp. HOT208_60m_808M21 | reverse complement strand
GTTACGCAATCTCTCTTAGATAATTTTTTCCCTTCAGTATTTAGTATTAAGGGTGTATGCGAAAAAGTTGGCAAATTAAAATTTAATGCTTTATAAATCAATATTTGTTTTGCAGTGTTTGAGATATGATCTTCACCCCTTATAACATGAGTAATATTCATTAAATTATCATCAATTACAACTGCAAGATTATACAAAGGATCTCCA
>MWOX01000199.1 GCA_002026005.1 Prochlorococcus sp. HOT208_60m_808M21 | reverse complement strand
ATATGAGAGCTCTATATGCATGGTGTGCTTTTAAACAACATGAGAAACTTAGTGACAATTTTTTTAAAAATGATCCTCTTGAAGGGGCTTCAGGAAGTAGAGGTGCGGAAGATTTTGAAAAATTTCTTTTAGATTGTGGAATACATTTACTTGATATAACTCCTTGTTCGGATGGTCGATTAGCTCATTCAGTAGCGTATGTAATGAGAATACCTTTTAGTTCAGTGAGAAGAAGATCTCATGCTGGTGCACTTTTTGATATTGAAAATACAGTAAATAGATGGGTAAAAACTGAACATAAAAGATATAGAGAGAATATCCCTAATGAAGCCCATAAAGATACTAGGTACTTAAAGGTTGTAACTTATCATTTTAGTTCTGTAGATCCTTTGCATCAGGGATGCGCAGCTCATGGGAGTAATGACGAGTTAGCTGCGGAAGAAGGGAGAAGTAAACTATATGCTTTTAAAGAGGCTGTAGAGAATAGCTTTTGCTGTGGTGCTTCTGTGGATTTAATGTTAATTGGACTTGATACAGATACTGATTCATTAAAAATACATATGCCAACTAGTGATGGAGGGATTGATTTAGAAAAAACTATTTCTACTTTAGAAATTTATAATTCAACAATAAACTTTTCAAAAGAGGATGCGGAAAAAGAAATTTGTCAGACATTTTCTAA
>MWOX01000020.1 GCA_002026005.1 Prochlorococcus sp. HOT208_60m_808M21 | reverse complement strand
GATTCCTCTATGTCCTCCACCATCATTATTTGAGGCATCATCCCACTGCCCATCATAAATACTCCAAAATTTCCCATATGTTGCTGTATTGGGTTCACCCGGCGCCCAATTTGTATAGGTGACATCTTCTCCAGAAGTCCATTTAAATTCTCCGTTAATGTCTTTATCAGAGATACCTATCCATATGTCGTCATTATTTGAATTTAAATTTGAAAGCAAATATGTATTTTCTTCTGCATCATTTATTGTTACTAAGTGACCTCCTAATTTGTTTGCATTTGCTTCTGCTTCTGTCCAAGTTGGACCCTCAACGATTACATAATAACTATTTCCTCTTATTTTTAATGAGGAAAAAATCTCCTCAGAAGCAGAAGAAGTGATTGACTCTGTAGAACCATATCCATCAACAAAAGAAACAGATCCTCTTAATTTCTTTCCTACTTCATTTGATGTAAGAATATAAGAATTATCATTATCTGTTCCATCTTCTGAGGTTAAAGCACTCCAAGTAACACCAAAATCATCTGATATTTCCCATGAATAATTATAGGTAGGTGTATAACCTTCATAGTTATCAATATCACTAATATTTGAGGCATCTATTGTTAAAGTTTCTCCTACATTTAAATTCCCATTTAAAAGTAATTCTCCTGTAGGTAAATTGTTTGGCGCTAAATTGATTTCTGCGATGCCTTTGGGGATAAAACCATTATGACTGAATATATTTGGCTGATCATCCCAGGTACCATCTATATATCCTCCTAAGTATGCGACATTTTCCCCTGTTCCACCGTTTGGAGATAATTGGCCGCCCAAATATCTATCATCATGCCAATTTGTGTAATTGGCATTTTCCTGACTTGTCCATTCCCAATTACCTTCACTTTCTATATCGTTTAGCCCAATCCAATATGGTATTTCATTTGAATAAGTTTCCTTAGTTATATCATCATGCATACCATAAATATCAAAACTGCTTATTAAAAATTCATTCTCCTCAGCATTATTAATAGTGACTAAATGGCCTCCTAAAGAGACAGCATTTGCCTCTGCTTCTTCCCATGTGGGGCCCTCAACAATGACGTAAGCAGAGTCGTTTCTGCGAATAAAAGGTATTTCTGCAATTCCTTCACTTATATGAGTATAGTTATGCCAAGTATCTTCCCAAGCACCTG
>MWOX01000002.1 GCA_002026005.1 Prochlorococcus sp. HOT208_60m_808M21 | reverse complement strand
TATTGGTATCAATGAAGGTTTGATAAAATTATTTTCTACTGCAGTAATTGATAAACCAAGTAGTGCATCAAGAGATGCTATGGATTTTGCAATTGATCTTATTTGTTTTGTTTTTTCAGCAACTATATTTCTTAATTCGCAGAAAATTTCATATTCTTTTGATGAAGCTCTACTTTTTATTTGGAAAATCTTATTTTCTTTATTTTTAATTTCTGAAGTGATATACCTTTCTTCATTAGTAAGTGTTTGCCTTTTGATCCAATGTTGTGGAGCTAAATTAACTTTTGACTTATTTATAGAAATGTAATAACCAAAATTTTTATGAAATTGAATTTTTAGGTTTGAAATTTTGCTAATTTTTCTTTCCTTTGATTCCTCTTTATTTAGCCACTCAGAGTAATCATCCATTAAATTTCGTAAACCATCTAATATATTGTCAACCCCATCGTGGATCATGCCTCCTTCACTAATATTTAGAGGAGGATTTTCTACTAGTTTAAAACTTATAGTATCAGCTAATTCTAAGAGTTCTTCATCAATATTTTTTAATTGATCAGTCCAATCTGGGAGATCATATTTAAACAATTCAATTATG
>MWOX01000198.1 GCA_002026005.1 Prochlorococcus sp. HOT208_60m_808M21 | reverse complement strand
CATTTCCAAATTGATCAAAGGGCCTTACTCTCCCAATAAAAAATGAGGTTGCTGAATTTTTATTTACCTTTTCCCAAAGTTCGAATTCTTTATAAGGATTAAAAGTCTCTTCTAGGATTTTAAATTTTATTCTTAAATTATCCACCTGTAAACATTGGCATAAATGCCACCTCATCATCCGCATTAATCATCGCATCCATATCTGTAATTTCTTGATTAATAGAAACGATAATATTATCTTGCGGTAAATTAGAATTAATTAAATTCCATACAGAAAAAACCTTCATTTGAGACCCTTCAATTGTAAGAAATTTTTCATTCCATCCTAGATCTTCAGCGATACTAGATAATAAAACCACCTTAATTTTGTTAGATTTTTCAGTTTCCATCTATAGTGATCTAGT
>MWOX01000197.1 GCA_002026005.1 Prochlorococcus sp. HOT208_60m_808M21 | reverse complement strand
GCTGAAGGTATACCATCCAATCTAAAAGTTCCTAAGCTTTTATTATCAGAAGCCATTTCTCTTTCACCCTGTAAAACGTGTATTTCAACATTTGTTTGACCGTCTACAGCAGTTGAATATGTTTCAGATTTCTTCGTGGGTACTGTAGTATTTCGATTTATCATTTTTGTCATTACTCCACCTAAAGTCTCTACACCTAAAGAAAGTGGAGTAACATCGAGCAACAATATATCTTTAACTTCTCCTGCTAAAACACCTCCCTGAATTGCAGCTCCAACAGCTACCACTTCATCAGGATTAACAGTTTGATTTGGTTCTTTACCAATTATTTTTTTAACTAAATCTAAAACAGCAGGTATTCTAGATGAACCTCCAACCATAACAACTTCATCAATTTCACTAGTAGAAATTTTTGCATCACTTA
>MWOX01000196.1 GCA_002026005.1 Prochlorococcus sp. HOT208_60m_808M21 | reverse complement strand
TAAATCTAAAACAGCAGGTATTCTAGATGAACCTCCAACCATAACAACTTCATCAATTTCACTAGTAGAAATTTTTGCATCACTTATAGCTCTCTCAACTGGGGTTTTGCATCTATCAATTAAAGAAGCTGCTAATTCCTCGAACTTTGCTCTAGTAAGGTTCAAATCCAAATGTTTTGGTCCTTCAGGAGTCGCTGTAATAAAAGGTAAATTTATTTCACTTTGCGTGGCATTTGAGAGCTCTATTTTTGCTTTTTCTGCAGCTTCAGTCAATCTTTGCAAAGCTTGCTTATCTTGTCTGAGATCAATTCCCTCATTAGATTTAAAAGTATTTGCTAAGTGATCTACGATGCATCTATCAAAATCATCACCACCTAAATGTGTATCTCCAGATGTAGATAGAACTTCAGTTACTCCATCACCAGCTTCAATAACTGAAACGTCAAAT
>MWOX01000195.1 GCA_002026005.1 Prochlorococcus sp. HOT208_60m_808M21 | reverse complement strand
CTTAGTAAGTGTTGTCACAAGCACTCTTTGATTCTTTTCAGCTCGAATTCTTATTTCAGATAACAGATCTTCTATTTGGCCTTCACTAGGTCTTACATCAATTACCGGGTCTAATACCCCAGTTGGTCGTATAACTTGCTCAATAAATTCACCATCACATTGATCTAATTCCCATTGACCGGGGGTTGCACTTATAAATAATGTCTGTTTTGATTTTTCCCAAAACTCTTCACATTTTAAAGGTCTATTATCTGCAGCACTTGGCAATCTAAAACCATGATCTATTAAAACTTTTTTTCTAGATTGATCACCGTTGTACATCGCATGAAGTTGAGGACATGTTACATGACTCTCATCAACTACCAACAACCAATCTTTGGGAAAGTAATCTATTAAGCATTCTGGCGGTGAACCTTCCTCCCTACCTGATAAATGACGAGCATAATTCTCAACTCCATTACAATAACCAACCTCTTTAAGCATTTCTAAATCATATTTTGTACGTTGTTCTAAACGTTGAGCCTCTAATAATTTTCCTTCGTATGTAAATTTATCGAGTTGAGTTTTTAATTCACTTCTAATTGCACTTATTGCACTCTCAAGCC
>MWOX01000194.1 GCA_002026005.1 Prochlorococcus sp. HOT208_60m_808M21 | reverse complement strand
GCTTCCGAGTCAGATATGGGTGGATTTAAGGAGCTAGTTATCTCCGTTAAGGGAGATTCTGTTTATAGTCAACTTAAATTTGAGGCTGGTGTACATAGAGTCCAAAGAGTTCCAGCTACCGAATCTCAAGGTAGAGTTCACACCTCTACTGCTACAGTTGCTGTTATGCCTGAGGCTGATCCTGTTGAGGTTAAAATTGATCCAACAGATCTAGAGGTTGGAACAGCAAGATCAGGAGGTGCAGGGGGACAAAATGTTAATAAGGTAGAGACAGCTATTGATCTTCTCCACAAGCCTACAGGTATAAGAGTTTTTTGTACTCAAGAGAGATCACAGTTGCAAAATCGCGAACGAGCAATGGAAATTTTAAGAGCTAAATTGTATGAAATTCAATTAAAAGAAGCCAATGCAAAAGAGAGATCACAAAGGCTTTCCCAGGTTGGAACAGGCGATA
>MWOX01000193.1 GCA_002026005.1 Prochlorococcus sp. HOT208_60m_808M21 | reverse complement strand
TTACCAATATTAAAGCTTCTTCTTTTTCTTTATCCCAAAATAATTGTCGCCCCAAAAAACCATCTTGAGAAGATAACCATGGCTCCCATATTTCTTTTTCCGCATTTAGCCAAGCTGCTTTTACATCAGTAGGTACTTTAAGTCTTAATTCCTCTATAACCATTTCACTTTGAAAATTATCCATTGTAAGCGCATTTAAATTGGGAAAAGTAAGAAATTATGGAAAAGCATACCAATGTCAGAAGTAAATGTAGTTCAACAAAAATTTGAAGATAATGTTAAGGCTGCTCTAAATGTAGAAGATAATCCTTTTGAATTGATTTATGAGGGAGAATTAGATAAACAAAGATGAATTTTGATATCAAGTTTGATTTTCAAAGAAGAGATAGGCTTGGACTCATTGAGGCTATTTGGGGGCAAGATAAGAGTATCGATCAATTAGAAAGATTATGTGGAAATGTATTAAGTAAAAATGAGGTTGTTTTCATTACTAGGATTAATAGTGAGAAGGCTAATCATATTTTAGATTTGTATGATGATGCAAGATTCTATGAAGAAGCAAATTGCCTAACAATTGGGAAAAATTTTAATAAAATAATTACAAATAAAAAAGTTGCTATAATTTCAGGCGGCTCAAGCGATTTGGCTGTAACACTTGAAGCACAATTAGCTCTCGAAATTTATGGAGTGAATTGTCAATCTTTTATAGATGTTGGTGTAGCGGGACTTCATCGATTGATGAGTCAGTTAGAAGAAATTAATAAATATGATGTATTAATAGTTTGTGCTGGA
>MWOX01000192.1 GCA_002026005.1 Prochlorococcus sp. HOT208_60m_808M21 | reverse complement strand
TATGTCTCTTCTTCCGCCGGTGACATCATTTATCCAATTAGCACCATTTAAAAGAGCTTCGTAAGCCACTTCAGAATTAAAAGTATCAATAGAAATTAAAACATCTGGAAATTCAGATTTTATTAATTTTAGATATGGGATCAGTCTTTTCATTTCTATACTAGATCCAACTTCTTCAGCTCCAGGTCTCGTACTTTGAGCACCAAGATCAACAACATCAACACCATTTCTCAAGAAATGATTTACTTGATCTAAAACTTTTTCTGAAGAGTTTAATTCCCCACCATCACTAAATGAATCAGGAGTTAAATTAATAACTCCCATAATTGAAGTTTTTTGGCCCCAGCCTTTTGGCCATGGATTTTTCTTATTGATAATTTGCAATTCTCGCGAAACTATTCGGATCTAATGAAGCCCCTCCAACTAACACCCCATC
>MWOX01000191.1 GCA_002026005.1 Prochlorococcus sp. HOT208_60m_808M21 | reverse complement strand
TATGATCCAATCATTAAATGTAATCTAATAAAAAAAGAAATAATTATCGAAGGCACAAACTCATCTGAACTGATAAATTATAAAAACATAATCAACAATATTAAAAATATTGAAGAAGAAAATATTATTAAAACAAATTTGAATTTTGATTTTTCAAAAATCAATTTGGACGAAATGGCTGAAAAATTTCAGAAAAATATTCTAAAATTGAAAAAATTAATTTCCTTAGGGGATATATTTCAAGCAAACCTAACAACTAAATGCGAAATTGAATCTTCCAAAAACTATAATCCTCTAGATATTTATTTGAAAATAAGAAGGAAATTAAGAGCTCCCTTTGGAGGAATAATAATAAATAATGATAATTATAAAGAGGCTGTATTATCCACCTCGCCAGAAAGATTTATAAAAATAGATAATAAAAATTTTAGTAAATCAAT
>MWOX01000190.1 GCA_002026005.1 Prochlorococcus sp. HOT208_60m_808M21 | reverse complement strand
CACCTGTAAAAAGCATTGCGGAGAAAGAATCTATCAAAATTTATACTCCAGAAAAAATCAAGGGGAATATAGATTTTATAGATGAACTTAAATCACTTTCTTGTGATTTATTTATTGTTATAGCTTACGGGAAAATTTTACCCAAAGAGATATTGGAAATCCCAAAATTTGGTTGTTGGAACGCACATGCTTCATTACTTCCAAGATGGCGTGGTGCCGCCCCAATTCAATGGTCCCTAATAAAAGGCGATGAATTTACTGGTGTAGGAATTATGAAAATGAATGAGGGACTAGATACTGGCGACATATTGTTGGAAGAAAAAATTAAAATCAATAATAACGATAATTTAAATACACTATCGGAAAAACTTGGTATTTTATCAGCAAAATTATTTTTAAATGCTGCATCTTTAATCGAAGAAAATATTAATAAAAAT
>MWOX01000189.1 GCA_002026005.1 Prochlorococcus sp. HOT208_60m_808M21 | reverse complement strand
CGCTCTTCCGATCTATGGGGATAGATTTCTAAGAAATAAAGGAAGATTTAGATATTATTTGAACTCTATAGGTATCGAAAAATTTAGAGAACTTGTAGAAGAAAAATTTGGAACTTTATCGAACGATCCAGGCTCAATTTTCAACGAAAAACAAAGAAGTTTATTTGGGATTAATAAACAAAAACAGAATAATCTTTACTTTGCTGGATTACACATTCCGGTAGGAAGATTATGTGTAGAAGACATACAAGAAATTGCAAGATTAAGTGAAAAATATGGACAGAGTGAAGTAAGACTAACCGAAGATCAAAATCTAATTATTGTTGGCCTGAAAGATAATATTTTAGAAGAATTTGGTAATGAAGAAATTATTAATAAATTCAAATTAAATCCATCCCATTTTTCAGCGAGTACT
>MWOX01000019.1 GCA_002026005.1 Prochlorococcus sp. HOT208_60m_808M21 | reverse complement strand
GTTATGTTTGTTCTATGTTTCCAGATTACTAATAATGCCACAATTAAACTCATAAAAAAGTATACGTGCATAAATTTACCTAGGTAAAAAAACATAAAAATAGGAAGTAAGATTGCAGCTGAAATACTGGATAAAGAAACAAATTTAGTTTTTGTTAGTACTATTAAAAAAATGCCAAGAGATGCGAGTCCAACTTTCCAAGAAAGAGCTAAAAACATACCTAATCCAGTAGCAACAGCTTTCCCTCCTTTACCCCTAAGCCATATTGGCCAAATATGTCCTGAGATAGCGGATATTCCTGCTGTTACCTCTATTAAGCCTTGATCTGTATAGTATTGAGCAATTTTTACTGCTAAAAGGCCTTTCCCAACGTCAATGATAAACACAAAAAGTGCTGGCCATTTCCCAATATTTCTTAAGACATTTGTAGCACCTGTAGATCCAGAACCCATAGTTCTTAGATCTATATTTTTGAGATATTTTCCAACTAAAAAACCTGTCGGAACTGATCCTAAAAAATAACTTGTAAAAATTATTAAGATATTCATAAACTTTAGTTTAGTTCAAGATCATCGTAAATTTCATTATCTGAACCAGCAAATGCAACCCATAATGGGAATTGAAGTATTGGAATTTCAACAGAAGTTTCTGCTGCATCAATTATAATAAATGGCAATTCTTCATTGGCTTCTAATCTATCAGCTCTTTCGATGACACCTTCAGGTCTTTCAAACAGAACAATCCCACTATTAGGTCCAAAGTCATCTCTTGTTAGACCAAGTGAATCTTGAAGAATTCTTCTCCATTCACCTAATCGTTCTGGCTGCGAAGCTAAAATAAGAGTCTGAAATTGATCTCCATATAATTCGCCAAGAATAGATATTAAGCCAGCTGATAACAAGGCATTTTTTTGTCGAGATCCTCTACTTTCAAGAGAACCTCTTCCGCCCATGTTAAAGAACCAATCATCCATAATTTCTATATCTGAGGAATCAAGACTCCGTCTTAATTTCCAAGGTTCTGCATAAAAGTCGGGCTGTTCTGTGAAACTTGTAAAGCAACTTTTTATAATCTCTTTATCTGGCTTAAATGTCTCGGAAAGAGCAGGAACATTAACTACATTATTGGTGCTATTGTCTTGCTTTTTCTCATCAAGGGGAGAAGGCTTTACGATTATTGGTTGAGAAACTAATTCAAGTCTTTCTACGTTTTGTGAAAGATTTTGCAAAGCTCCAGTTAGGTACTCTTGAAAGCCTTTAACTCTTCTAGCAATATTATCTGACTGTCCTTTAAAATTAGACTCAATATCTTTTTCTATTTCATTTTTTTTTGTTTCTAACTCTTTAATTTCTTTAACTAAAGAATCTTTTTTTGAAAAGAGATCTCTAAAAAGTTCATTAGAAATTTCATCAAAAGATTTAGTTGATTTTTCGTTTTTCGGTGTAATTTTTTTATTTTGAGTTGTATTTCTCTTACTAATTTGTTTGGTTTTATCATCTGAAATAAACTTATCTATTTTTAATTCCTTTTCAGGATTATTGTCGGAAATTTCTGTATTGGTCATTTAAATAATTTTGATGATTAGGCAAAGTCTGAATTTTAAGAATTTTTAATTTCCAGGGAGTCAACTTTTTTTATAAGCTCATCTTTTAATTGCTTTGGATTAAATAAAATTGGTAATAAATGAGGACTGGACTTTTCTCTAAAATAAAAAATACCTGGGATTATAGGGAAAAATAATTTCCATGATATCCAGTTCTTGAATGGAAAAGTTCTAATCTCTTTCCCTAATTGTAAAACGATAAAATCATCATTTGTTATTTTTATTCTTAAAGTGAATGACTGAAGTAATAAAAAAAAGCTAAAAGAAGCAAATACTATTGTTGGCAAAGAACCAATATTCAAAAACAAAAGCATAAAACTTAAAACTATAAGAATAATTGGTAACTGAAATGAAGGAGATATAATTACTGGCTCCTCTTTTTTTGATTTAGTATTAAACATAGAATCATCCAAATAAAATTTGAGTTAGTAATACATCCATTAAAGATACAGTAACGAGAGTCATTACAACTGCACCTGTTGTACTTGTTCCGACTTCTTTTGGACCTCCTTTGGTCGTAAGTCCATATCCACAAGCAATGATTGAAATAAGTAATCCAAACACTATAGATTTTATTAACATTGAAGTTAAGTCTGCACTGGTTAAACTCACATTACCTGATCTTACAGATGTCCAAAAAACTATTGGAGGAACTTTATAAAAAATTGTGCTCCAAATTTGTCCACTCCATAAAGCTACAGATAAAAACAAAAGACACTGTATTGGAGACATTATTACCATCGATAGTAACCTCGGGACTACCAAATATTGGACTGGTTCGGTTCTTAACATGGTTATTGCCTCAATTTGTTCTGTGACTTTCATGGTGCCCAGTTGAGCAGCATATGCAGTGGCAACCTTTCCAGTCATTAAAGTAGCAGTTAGAAGAGGAGCCATTTCTCTCGCCATTCCTACTGCTAATAAACCTCCAATTTCACTTGAAACCCCCATGCTTGTAAGTTGTGATGCAACTTGAATATTAAAAACTGTACCTGCGGCGATTCCTGTAATTAATACAATTAACAAACTGCCAGGACCTGACTCCATAAGTTGGTCAAAGAGATCATTTTTGGAAATTTTACCCTTAAAGATAAAATTAATTGCTTGCCCGCCAATGATAAAACTGCTTAGAAGTCTTTTGAAAAAATTAAGGTAATACATATCTTTATATTAGTTTGTAATTAATTTCCGATCCCATTTTCTCATAATTAAAAGACCAATTATTACCAGTATTGAGGGTATAAAACCAATACATAATCTAATAGTTAATTGTGCTGAGTAGCATTGTTCAATAATATTTAGACCATCTTTATCAACAAAGCATGATTGATAGCCTGATAAATACAATAAAAATCCTAATAATTGAACACTAAACGCGATACCAATCTTCTGAATAAGTACCATCCAAGCAGTATATAATCCTGCTGGTTTCTCTGGGTCTTCGTCTATTGCATCAGGAAGTAGTGACCAAGGGATAAGAAAAGCGGTTGAAGCTCCTATGCCAATAAGACAGATTATAAAAATTAAAAGAATGAACAGAAATATGTTGCTGGCATTGAGGAATAAACTATTTCCAGCTCCTGAAATTTTTGATAAGGAAGGTAAAAATAAAGCTGCTGTACATGAAATAATCCACATAATTGCTCCATAGTTTAACGCTGAAATCCTGTTCAATTTATTTGATACTCTGGTCCATATTTGTAAACCCACTAAAGCGCTAATTTGGAAAGGTATCGGGATCCACTTCGCAATATATGTTGGTACGTTCAGTACATCCTCGACATAGATTAACGCTACTGTTTGCATTAATTGTAAGGCGCACCATAGAAGAATATAGAGCGTAATAACTTTTAGAAATTTTTTATTTCTGAAGATCCTTTTGAATTGAAGTGTTATAGCTTCAACTTTTCCTGAAGGCCTTCTTGCTTTTTTTGCGAATGGAGCTAATCCCCAACAAGAAATTAATGTTGCAGCAACTGCAATACATCCGCTTATTTTACCCATTAAAAAATATTCATTATTTGCTGATCCTTCGGAACCTAATACAAATCCAGCAATTATTAAACCAGTTAGTCCTGCGATTATTGAGCCAGTAAATCTAGATGCGTTTAGTCTTGTTCTTATTGCTGTTTTTTCAGAAATTTCAGTAGAAAGAGCTGCGAAAGGAAGATTAATACTTGTATAA
>MWOX01000188.1 GCA_002026005.1 Prochlorococcus sp. HOT208_60m_808M21 | reverse complement strand
TAAACGATGCTATTAAAAAAATCTTGGAAGAGATGGATACTTTAATAGTGAATAATGAAATTTTACATAAGGAAGAGATCAATTTAGAAGAAGCACTTGGAAAAGTTTCTATGGAGGAAATCTTATCTGAGGAAGATATGCCAGGTTATAGATCATCAGTTATGGATGGATATGCTTTAGGAGAATCAACTAAAGGGAATGAATGGAAAATTGTCGGAGAGTCTTTTCCCGGAAAGCCATTTAATGATCTTCTTAAAAAAGGTGAAGCTGTAACTATTAGCACAGGTGCATTTGTGCCAGATAATTGTTTTTCTGTGATACCTCAAGAACAAGTTTCTTTAGAATTTTTAAACGGAAATGAGTATATTGTTAAAAAAGAAACATCATCTAATAACTCTTGGATTAGAGAAAAAAATGATCAAGTATTTAAA
>MWOX01000187.1 GCA_002026005.1 Prochlorococcus sp. HOT208_60m_808M21 | reverse complement strand
GATAGTTGCACTAAAACCAGAATGGAAAGATGAAGATCATATGAAAGGTTCAGTAAAAGTTGTTATGACTGCATCTGCATCTGAGTCGAAACTTCTTCAACCTCATCACACAAGCAAACAACAAAAAAAGGATTTAGAGAACAGATTCAAAGATCCAAATGATTCGCTCAAAATAGTTCTTGTAAGAGATATGTGGTTGACGGGTTTTGATGCACCTTGTTTAGCAACTATGTACGTAGATAAACCGATGAAAGGAGCAAATCTTGCTCAAGCAATTGCAAGAGTAAATAGAGTCTTCAAAGATAAACCAGGAGGACTTATAGTTGATTACATAGGAATTGCACCGCAACTCAAAGAGGCACTTGCTACTTACACAGCAGCAAACGGAAAAGGGGAAATAAAACTTGA
>MWOX01000186.1 GCA_002026005.1 Prochlorococcus sp. HOT208_60m_808M21 | reverse complement strand
CTTTACCATCACTGTCTAGCCAAGCTAATCCTTTATCTCCGAATTTTTTTGTTAGATGATGCGTAATCAGTGCTGGATCTATCCATTTTTCTAGAATTATTTTTTTTATTTTCATTTTTTATTATTGTTTTTAAGCCATTTTTCATAAGCGGCATTTCTAATTCTGCAGCTATCACACTTACCGCATGGTTTTGAATTGCCCGAATAACAACTCCATGTTTTATCTAAAGGGACATGATTATCAAAAGCTAATTTAATAATTTCCTCTTTATTTAAATCTAATAGTGGTGTCCAAAGTTTTATTGGATTATTTTCTCTTCCTCTTTTATTGGCTAAATCTGCTAACTCTTGAAATTTTTTAATATAGTCAGGCCTGCAATCTGGATAACCAGAATAATCTAGTGCATTAACTCCTAAGCCTATAAAATCAGCATCTATTGCTTCGGCATAACTT
>MWOX01000185.1 GCA_002026005.1 Prochlorococcus sp. HOT208_60m_808M21 | reverse complement strand
GAAGCCCTTTTGGAACCTACCAAACAAATAGCAAAAAATGCTGGTTTTAATGGTGATGTAGTTGTCGCTGAAATTCAAAGGCTTAACAAAGGCTTTAATGCTAATTCAGGACAATATGAGGATTTAAAAGATTCAGGAATATTAGATCCAACCAAAGTAATAAGATTAGCTCTTCAAGATTCAGTATCTATTGCGGCTATGCTCCTCACAACAGAAGTTGCGATGGCGGACATCCCAGAACCTGAAGCCGTTGCCCCTGGAGGACCAGGCGGAGATCCAATGGGAGGAATGGGTGGCATGGGAATGCCAGGTATGGGTGGCATGGGAATGCCAGGAATGGGTGGCATGGGAATGCCAGGAATGGGTGGCATGGGAATGCCAGGAATGGGTGGCATGGGAATGCCAGGTATGATGTAAAAGCTAACTAGCTTTTTTATCGTTGTTAATCCACTTTCTTAAATT
>MWOX01000184.1 GCA_002026005.1 Prochlorococcus sp. HOT208_60m_808M21 | reverse complement strand
GAGATGTATTATCTAGCATTGAAAAATTGAAAGTTAAAAAAATTGATTTGTTAGCAATACATGGTATCAATACTGCTGAACATTTACATCAGGCTATTCGAGATGGAGGTTGCATTGATATTTTGAGGAATTTTCAAAAAGAAAATTTAATTGGATCTATTGGATTTTCAACACATGGAAAATCTTCACTTATTGAAAAGGCCATATCAACAAACTTATTTGATTATGTAAATTTGCACTGGTATTTCATTAATCAGGAAAATACAAAGGTTATTAATTTAGCCAATAAGCATGATCTTGGGGTTTTCATAATAAGTCCTACTGATAAAGGGGGACATCTTCATACTCCCTCAAGAAAAATGTTGGAATTTTGTAAACCACTTCACCCTATAGTTTTTAATGATCTTTTTTGCTTAAGAAATCAAAATGTCCATACTTTGAGTGTCGGTATTGCAAAAGAGACAGATTTTGCTCTGCATTTAGAAGCTGTCTCGTTGTTATCAGAATCTGAGAAGTATGTGCCTAAGATTATTAATAAATTAAGGCAGGAATCAATTAATTCCTTAGGTTTAGATTGGCATCAAAATTGGAACAGAAATTTACCAAGTTGGGAACATACTCCGGGAAATATTAATATTCCTGTTCTGCTTTGGCTTTCAAATTTAATTGATTGGTTGGGTATGGAAGGATATGCAAGAGCTAGATATCAATTGCTTGGTAATGGAAGCCACTGGTTCCCAGGATTCAACGCGAATTTACTAGATGTAGATGTTTCTGAAGGGCAATTATTGAAAGTATTAGAAGGTCATATAAATCCAAAAAAAGTTATAAAAAAATTGAGAAATTTAAAAGAAAAGTTTGGAGATAAGAATGCTAAAAGATTATCAACAAAATAATTTTATAATGGATTTTTTTCAGGTTTGCCAACTTTTCTTGGATAAATTTCAGGACAAAAATTCTTTGGTTGAATAAGAAAAATATTTCGGGTGCCTTTATTTCTTGGTAATAGGATCTCTTTTTTATCTTTAACTTTCCCTTCTAATATTTCTAAAGTTTTATCTAGATTTTTGCTTTCTTGATTCGTCCATTTGCCACAATATAAAACTCCAAACCCTTCTTTTTTTAACATTGGTAGTATATATTCTGAAACTGTTGATGGATTACTAACCGCTCTAGTTGTAGCAATATTAAAATTATTTCTCATGGACGATTGGTGGGCTAAATTCTCAACACGATCATTGATTACATGAATATTGTTTTTGAAATTGATCTGCTCAACTAAAATTTTTATTGCATCTGTTTTCTTTTTCAAAGAATCAATTAGGTATATCTCAGAATTAGGATGAGTTATTGCATAAGCTAAACCTGGGAAGCCACAGCCTGATCCAATATCTAAAAATTTTTTATTATCAAAATTAATATTCGTGAAAGCTTTGAATGGCCAAATACTGTCAAAAACTTGAGATATCCAATAATCATCACCATCAGTTAATCTTGTGAGATTGGTCTTATTATTTAATTCTTTAATTTTAATTT
>MWOX01000183.1 GCA_002026005.1 Prochlorococcus sp. HOT208_60m_808M21 | reverse complement strand
CGGCCAGCCCCAAGGATACCAGCTTGCTCTAATCTGATAGAAAAAAGAGAAGCTACAGCTGCAGTAACAATACCTCTTGGGGCTAACCAAGCTAAAAAAACTTTTTCTTTTAAGTTCAAGTCTCTGCCAATTGTTGCTATCCAGATAGAGATAGGGCGAACAATTACCATCAGCATAAAAACGCAAACAACCCCTCCCCAGCCAAGCGGACTTAATTCACCCCAAGAAACGTCAGCGGCCAAAAGAGGAAAAAGAACTGTAATTGCTAATTGAGCTAATTCACATATTAGATTATCTAATCTCTCTTTATCTATAACTTTTCTTTTACCTACAATAAAACCTGCCGCGACTGAAGCCGGCAAGCCTGATTCTGGTAAAAAATATTCGCAAATTCCATACACAAGGAAAATAAATCCAAGGGTTACTTGAAGCTCTATACCAATTGAGGCTTCATTTTTTATTTTTTTTAAAATTTCTGACAGTAACCATCCTGCACTTAACCCGATTAAAACTCCTCCCCCTAATCTTTGCATTAATGCTATAAAAACATCATTTATCCCACGAAGGTCCCCTAAAGTCAGTTCTAAAAGGAGTAATGCTAGTACTGCACCAATTGGTTCAAGCAACAACCCTTCAGCTTTTAAAACTTCCGAGAGTGGCGAGGTTAATTTTATTTGTTCCACTAATGGAGAGACAACTGTTGGTCCAGTAGCTAGAACTATGGCACTATATATTCCTGCGACTTGCCATGAGAGGCCAGCAAGCCAATGAGCAATAAAAATTCCAGCTGATAATGAAATAAAAAGTCTTACCAATGAAATTTTCAAAACAGTATTTCTTATATTCCCCTCAGGAAGTTTTAAATTTAATCCCC
>MWOX01000182.1 GCA_002026005.1 Prochlorococcus sp. HOT208_60m_808M21 | reverse complement strand
CTTGGTATAGTTCTTTCAACTTTTCAATATTCTCATCTGAAGTTTCCCAATATCCCCTACCATTAACTTCTAGCAAAGTTCCAACAATTCTTCTGAAACTATTAGGATTAAGATCCATTAATCTTTTCCTCATCTCTTCGTCATTTATAAATGTTTCATTAGTTTCTTCATATACAAAATTATCTACTTGACCACTTGTCGCACTCCAACCAAGAGTGTAATTAAGTCTGTTAGAAAGTTCTCTAACTCCTTCATAACCAGATTTAAGCATACCTTCATACCACTTAGGATTTAAAAGTTTTGTCCTTGAGTCTAATCTGATGGTTTCTCCAAGTGTTCTAACTTGAGCATTAGAAGTAGTAGTGTCTGCTATATAGCTACTTGGTTCTTTTCCGTCATCTCTAAGTGTCTTAATCAATTTTGTTGGATCTGAATCAAAATAATGACTTACATCTGTTAATGAAATCTCTGAGGAATCAAGGTTTTGAAATGTAACATCTGCTGTTTTCATTACTGACTCAAATACCTCTCTTTTTTGATTCATCTCACCTGGATTATCAGCATTAAAAGCATATGTTTTCCGTGATAAATACATTTCTTGTAATTCATTTTCTTCCTCCCAAGTTGAGTTTTCTACAGCTAAATTAACATTTGAACTGTAGCTTCCACTTGCGTTAGAGAATACTCTCGCTGAAGCTTCTCTGATGGAGGTACCCTCTTTTTCTGCTTGTTCTAGTGAATGTTTTCTAACAAAATTAGATTCCAATGGTTCATCAGCCTCAGCTGCTAATTTGACCGCCTGATCTATTAATGCCATCTGATTTATAAATAGATCTCTAAAAACTCCTGAGCAGTTAACGACTACATCGATTCTTGGCCTACCTAATTCTTCTAAAGGGATTAATTCTAATTTGTTGATTCTTCCAACAGAATCTGGTTTTGGTTTTACACCTACAAACCATAAGATTTGGGCAAGTGATTCTCCATAAGTTTTGATGTTATCAGTACCCCATAAAACACAAGCAATTGTTTCAGGCCAAGTTCCTTGCTCTTCTTTTTGTCTTTCAATTAATTTGTCAACAACTGTCTTTGCAGCAGCTACAGCTGCTGTAGTAGGGATTGATTGTGGATCAAGTGCATGGATATTTTTACCACTGGGTAAAACACCTGGATTTCTTATAGGGTCTCCACCTGGTCCAGGTAAAACATAATTTCCATCTAATGCTTTAATGAGGCTATCCATTTCTTTATCAGCACAGACCTGTTCCAAGCAGAAAAGTAAGTAATCAAATAATTTATTTAATTCCTTCTGGTTAACTTCATTAAATCCATTTAAACTACAGACTCTTAGCCAAGGGGTAGGTAAATTCAAGCCAAATACTTTAAGAAAGTCAAACAATTTGGAAAGAAGTGATTTTTCTAAATAAACTCTTCCATCAACAATTTTTAAAGAGTTGACCATCGCAAAAATAGACTCTCTTGCTGTCTTTATGATTTTTTCATTTAGCTCTACAAATTTGAGTTCACCTTTATTATTACCATCATAAATTTGTTCAATAGTTAGACCCATGGATTCAGCTAGCAATCCAGGAAGAGATCTTAATCCCTCTTGCTCTCTCTCTAATGATGCAATATTTACAAGTGTTGCAACAGCTTCTTCTGCTGTTGGGGCTTCTCCAATAGTATGAAGACCGCAAGGTAATAATCTACTTTCAATTTCCATCAACTGTTTATAGACATTCCCAACAAATAAATCTCTTTCACCTATTGAGAGTTCTTCTGCATCTTTTGAAGGGAGCTCAACATCCTTGTCAAGATTACACTGTTTAGAAGTCTCAACTATTGCATTAACAATTTGAATACCCCTGCTATTTTCTCTTAATTGTTGATAAGAACCAACGAGTTCACTTAGTTCTTTAAGTCCTTTGTAGAGTCCTGCATTTTCCGCTGGAGGAGTAAGATAACTAATAGTTGAAGCATATCCTCTTCTCTTCGCAATTGTTGCTTCAGATGGATTATTCGCAGCATAGTAATACAAATTAGGCAATGATCCAATGAGAGAATCCGGATAGCAAGTTTCACTCATGCCCATCTGTTTACCAGGCATAAATTCAAGTGATCCATGAGTTCCAAAATGTAGAACAGCATCAGCGCCCCAGATTTTTTCTACATAGGTGTAATAAGCTGCAAAACCATGATGAGGACTAGCACTTCTTGAGTAAAGTAACCTCATTGGATCGCCTTCATAACCGAATGTAGGTTGAACACCTATAAAAACATTTCCAAAATGTTTTCCATAAATAAGAAGGTTTTGTCCGTCACTATTGAGGTTTCCAGGAGGTTTACCCCAATTATCTTCAAGTCTTTGAGAATATGGTGTGAATTCTTCGTATTCTTTTACTGACATCTTATGAGCAATATTTAACTCTGGAGATCCATCCATCGCTTCAGGATTGTTAATTATTTTTTCCATTAATTCTTTTGAATTACTTGGAAGTTCATCTATTTGATATCCGTTTGATTTCATTTCAAGAAGTACTCTATAAATTGAACCAAAAACATTCAAGTATGCTGCTGTACCAACATTTCCTTTGTCTGGAGGAAAACTAAATACTGTGATGGCTAATTTTTTATCCTTTCTTTGTTTAACTCTTAAAGTTGACCATTTTATTGCTCTTTCAGCTATTACATCAACTCGATCTTGGAGAGTATGAGCCTTACCTGTAGCATCATCACGGCCTGAGAGAATAATAGGTTCAATAGCACCATCAAGCTCTGGAATTGCAATCTGTAGTGCCACCTGAACAGGGTGTAAACCAAGATCACTATCTTCCCATTCTTGTGTGGTTTGGAAAACTAATGGAAGTGCAACCATATAGGGTCTGTTTAACCTTTTTAGGGCTTCAATAGCTTTAGGATGATCTTGTCTAGCTGGCCCACCAACTAGTGCAAATCCTGTTAGAGATACAACTCCATCTACTATAGGTTGATCCTTATTTATGGAATCATAATAAAATTCATTAACTGGTTTAGAAAAATCTAGACCTCCACAAAAGATAGGTAGTACTCTCGCACCTCTATATTCCAATTCTTGAATCACAGCAACGTAATGAGCATCATCTCCCGTAACGATATGACTCCTTTGAAGCACTAAGCCTATTGTTGGAGTTTTGTCATCTTTAGGATTTATATCTTTCCTGTTATTTTCCCAATTTTGATATTCTTTAAGACTTTCAAACATGCAAGGAGCAAGAGGATGCCAAATTCCTAAATCTGGGAATGTTTCAGGGTCTTGAATTTTGAATTCTTCTATTTGATCTTTTATGATTTCTGAAACAGCGTACTTTTCAGAAATCATTAACAAGAAGTTTTTTAGGTTCTCAGTGGTACCACCTAACCAGTACTGAAAACTTAGAATAAATGTTCTAGCATCTTGAGCTTTTTCTACTGGTAGATATTTAAGTATAGAAGGTAGTGTATTTAATAACTTCAACATTGAATCTTGGAAACTGGCTCCATCAGATTCTTTTTTCTTTTTTATTAAATCTCCAATAATACTTTTAGATTGACCAAGTTGGGCCATACTAAATGAACCCAGCTTATTTAATCTCATTACCTCTGGCATGGAGGGAAAAACAATTGATGCTTTAAGTTTGTCCTTAAATGGAGATACTGCATCAACAACTTTTTGAGCAAGATCTTCAATGAAAATTAGAGAAGCAACGAATATATCTGCATTAGCTATATCTTCTTTAAAATCTTCAAAATTACTATCATTCCTAAGTTCTTCGATAAGATAGCCGCTAAGGTCTATACCTATTGGCCCATTCATCTTATTTATCGACTTTGCAGCTTCTGTTAAGGAATTTTGGTATTGTGGCTCAAGGACAACATAAACCGCTTTTATTACAACTTTGTGTTTGTTATCCTCAACAGGAGATACTCTGCGGTTTGCTGAGCGGACCTGCGTAAACATTGATTTTCTTTAAGTATTTCTACCAGCCTACGAATGAAAAGACGTTATTGTGTGCAATATAAATAGCGTGTAACAACCTTTAAAAAAAAATTTTTTAAAAAAATGATTGAAAATTCAAAAAAACCCATACCAGTACTAGTATCCGGAGCTTTAGGCAGAATGGGTAGTGAAGTTGTTAATACTGTATTAAATTCTACAGATTGTGAACTTATTGCAGCAATCGACATAAACGAAAAGAACAATGGTTCAAATATTTCTGAATTATTGAAGGTAAAAGATTGTGATGTTTTTGTTTCAAATGATTTTGAAGGAACATTATGTTCTGTTAGTCAAAATTATAGAAACGAAAATATCAAACCTGTGCTGGTTGATTTTACTCATCCTGAATCTGTATATGAAAATACCAGATCAGCTATTGCATATGGTGTATCACCAGTTGTAGGAACTACAGGTCTAAGCCCTTCGCAAATACAAGATTTGTCTATTTTTGCTCAGAAAGCATCAGTTGGTTGTGCAATAATTCCTAATTTTTCAGTAGGTATGGTTCTTCTTCAGCAAGCGGCATCTGTAGCTGCAAGGTTTTACGACAATATTGAATTAATTGAGATGCATCATAATCAAAAAGCTGATTCTCCTAGTGGGACGTGTATAAAAACTGCAGAAATGATTGAAGAATATACAAAGAAATTTAATCAGAATTTAGTAAAGGAGTCTGAGTCATTGAAAGGTGTACGCGGTGGGCTCAGAGATTCAGGAATCAATATACATTCTGTACGATTACCAGGATTACTTGCTCATCAGTTAGTAATTATGGGATCTCCAGGTGAAACTTACACAATTAAACATGACACTATTGATAGAAAGGCATATATGCCAGGAGTTTTACAGGCTATTAAAAAAATTGGTAATTATGAAACTTTAGTTTACGGACTTGAAAAATTGATTTTTTAAAATGATAATTCCAATTAATTCAAGTCAAATTTCAAAACTTATTCCTGCAGTTGGTACAGGAAGTCAATTTAAGTACGCGTTGGGGAATCCTAGAAAAATTCTTCAGAGAGTAATAGTTTCTTCAATTGGTGGATTTATCTCATTAATTATTAGTTCGACTGGAGATCAAACTAATAATTTCTGGTTATTCCTATGTGTAGGGTTCTTTTTGTATATCATCTGGGGCCCTATTCTTGAATCAAGTAGAAAAAACTTGCAATTAAGAAAATATAAATTTTTTTCTATATTTGATGGATATGTATCAGATATTTACAAAACAGAAAAGATTGAAAGTTCAAGAGAACAATCTAATAGGCAAGGTCGATTAGAAGTTATCGAAAACAAAAGGACTTGGTTAGTACTTGAATTAGAAGATGAAGATGGTTATTTGGAAAAATTAAGTTTTCCTATGGAAAATAAGCACAGTCAAATTAGGGTTGGTTCGAGTATTAGATGTTTAATAACATCTGATAACCGTAATTTTGACAGAGATTTTTATTTGACCGATGCTTG
>MWOX01000181.1 GCA_002026005.1 Prochlorococcus sp. HOT208_60m_808M21 | reverse complement strand
CCTTATTATCCAGTAACTTTTTTCTAATTGATCATCGGTTATACAGAGAGGAGGTAAGAGATAAATAACATTCCCGAGGGGTCTAATAAATAAACCTTGCTCCATTGCAAGTCTCTTTATTTCTTTCCCAATATTATTGAAATAACCTTTTTTGTTCCCAATATCTAAATCGAAGGCAGCAATTGTGCCGGATACCCTTATTTTTTTTATATAGGGTAAGTTTTGAAATTTAATTAAGTGAGATAAATGTTTTTCTTCAAATGAAAGGTATTTGAGTGGTTCTTTTTCTAATAAATCAAGGCTAGCGTTTGCCGCAGCACAACCTAAAGGATTAGCAGTAAAACTATGTCCATGCCAAAAAGTTTTTCTTGGGGAATCATCAATAAAGGTTTGAAAAATTTTTTCTTTACATAAAGTTATTCCCATTGGTAAAAATCCACCAGTTAACCTTTTGAAATACTTATTAAATCGGGAACGATTTTTGCCTTTTGAAAGGCAAAAAGACTTCCACATCTTCCAAACCCAGTCAAAACTTCATCAGCAATTAACAAAGAATTATTATTGTTTATAATTTCTGAAACTTTTTTTATAAACTGAGGCCTAACCATATTCATTCCTCCTGCTCCTTGAACAAGTGGCTCGAGGATTACTGCAACTGTGGGAGTTTTAAGAAGAGTTTCTAATTTTTGGATCGCCTCATTTTCTTTATTTTCTACTTCTTCATCATTCATCCAAGTTGAAGGCCAGGGGACTCTCCTAACTGGGAACATAAGATTATCGAAATTCTCATTAAAAATATTTCTTTCACCTAAAGCCATTGCTCCAAATGTATCGCCATGATAGGCGCCATCAAAAGCTACTATTTGAGTTCTTGTCTCTCCTCTATTTTGCCATGATTGGAAGGCAATTTTTAAAGCGACTTCAACTGCAGTAGAACCGTTATCAGAAAAGAATAATCTTTCTAGTTTTGTTAATTCACTAAGTCTTTCCGCTAATTTTTTTGCCTGTGGATGTAAGAAATCAGCAAATATAACTTGCTCAAGTTTTTTTGATTGATCAAAAATGGCATCCGCAATATATTTGTTACTATGACCATGAAGAGTTACCCACCAACTACTAATTGCATCTATTAATTCTTTTTCA
>MWOX01000180.1 GCA_002026005.1 Prochlorococcus sp. HOT208_60m_808M21 | reverse complement strand
TTTACCCAGAAGATGGTCCTTGGCAAGATGAATTAGAGGAATCATTCCCTTATCAACCAACACCTGACCAAATTACTGCTGTAGAAGAAATAAAATCTGATATGGAAAGCAATAAGCCAATGGACAGGCTAGTTTGTGGAGATGTAGGATTTGGTAAAACAGAAGTAGCTGTTAGGGCTATTTTTAAGGCTATTACATCAGGCAAACAGGTAATATTACTAGCACCTACAACAATCCTAGCTCAGCAACATTGGAGAACAATAAGTAATAGATTTTCACCTTACCCAATAAAAGTATCATTACTCAATAGATTCAAAACTGTTAATGAAAGAAAGGAAATCTATGCAGGGTTGAAAAATAACAAAATTGATTTAGTTGTAGCAACGCACCAAATTTTAGGAAAAGAAATAGAAATTAAAAACTTAGGACTACTAGTTATTGATGAAGAACAAAGATTTGGAGTAAGGCAAAAGGAGAAAATAAAAAGAATCAAAACCAACATAGACGTTTTAACTCTCTCGGCAACTCCAATTCCAAGAACTCTTTATATGAGCTTATCTGGACTAAGACAAATGAGCTTACTAAACACTCCTCCACCATCAAGAAGATCAATAAAAACATATTTATCTGAAATAGATATGGATGTTATAAGAACTGCAATTAATCAAGAACTTGATAGGGGAGGTCAAATTTTTTATGTTCTTCCAAGAATTTCTGATATAGATCAAGCTGTAAACAAATTAAAAAATATGTTTCCCAGCTTAAAATTTATTGTTGCTCATGGGCAAATGAACGAAACAGAGCTTGAAAATGCAATGATTGCTTTTAATAATGGAGAAGTAGATCTAATGATATGCACAACGATAATTGAAAGTGGATTAGACATCCCTAAAGTAAATACAATCATTATTGAAGATTCTCACAAATTTGGCCTTTCTCAACTTTATCAACTTAGAGGAAGAGTTGGTAGAAGCGGTGTACAAGCACATGCTTGGTTATTTTATCCAAATTTAAATAAAATTAATGACGCTGCAAAACAAAGATTGAAAGCGATAAAAGACTTTTCAGAACTAGGTAGTGGATACCAACTCGCAATGAAAGATATGGAAATAAGAGGTGTTGGTAGTTTACTAGGAGAAGAACAAAGTGGAAAGGTTAATGCTATTGGATATGATTTATATATAGAAATGCTCCATGAGGCTATTTCAGAAATCAGCGGGCAAGAAATACCTGAAGTTAACGACACTCAAATTGATTTACCAATAAATGCATTTATACCTGCAACATGGATATTAAACAGAGAAGAGAAGCTTGAAGCTTACAAATCTGTTACTGAATGTTCAAATAATGATGAATTAACTGAATTAGCTACAGACTGGGTTAATAGATATGGAAACATACCCAAACCTGTTGAGTCCTTAATTATGATAATGAGACTAAAATTACTAGCTAAAAAATGTGGTTTTAATAAGATCAAGCTCAAAAAGCCAAACATCTTGATAGAGACAAAATTAAAAAATTCTAC
>MWOX01000018.1 GCA_002026005.1 Prochlorococcus sp. HOT208_60m_808M21 | reverse complement strand
GTCTATTAACACCAGCTAAAATTGTTTGATTTGACTCAGTCATTTAATTTTTAAAATATTTAATAAAGATACTATATTTAGTTGTTTATTCCTAATTTCAAGTCACGGCCTGATAAAGTATCACCTGTAAAGAGTTAAAAAAAGCTTACTAGCATAATAATTCTTATAAAAAATGACATTTTTTATGAGATCATACTCAAAACCTTTAAGAAAATCCTCAAAATTTAATTGTGAATCAAACTTTAATTCAAGAAATTCTCGAAGTTGTCGAGCAAGCAGCTATTGCCTCAGCAAAACTAACAGGACTTGGTCAAAAAGATGAAGCTGATGCTGCAGCTGTAGAAGCAATGAGATTGCGAATGGGCAAAATTGAAATGAAAGGGAAAATTGTTATTGGAGAAGGTGAAAGAGATGAAGCACCTATGCTTTATATAGGTGAAGAGGTTGGTAGTGGAAATGGCCCAGGGGTTGACTTTGCAGTAGATCCTTGTGAAGGAACAAATCTTTGTGCGAATAATCAAAGAGGTTCTATGGCGGTTTTAGCTGCCTCTGATACGGGTGGTCTTTTCAATGCGCCTGATTTTTACATGAACAAATTAGCAGCGCCTCCTGCGGCCAAAGGTAAAGTAGATATTAGAAATTCAGCTACTGAAAACTTGAAGATACTGAGTGATTGCTTGGGCCTCTCTATTGATGAACTTACTGTAGTTGTAATGGATAGAACTAGACATAAAGATTTAATTAAAGAGATTCGAGGATGTGGTGCAAAAGTACAACCGATTTCTGATGGTGATGTTCAAGCAGCGATTGCATGCGGTTTTGCAGGGACTGGGACACATTGCTTGATGGGTATAGGTGCAGCTCCAGAGGGTGTTATTTCTGCTGCTGCAATGAGAGCTCTCGGCGGACACTTTCAAGGACAATTAGTTTATGATCCGGCAATCGCTCAAACTTCTGAATGGGCTGATTACACAAAAGAAGGAAATATAAAACGTCTTAATGAAATGGGCATAACAGATATAGATAAAATCTATGAAGCAAATGAATTGGCATCGGGAGAAAATGTTGTTTTCGCTGGAAGTGGAATAACTGATGGATTATTATTTGACGGAGTTAAATTTGAAAGGGATTGTGTCAGAACAAGTAGTCTAGTTATTAGTACATTAGATAGTACTGCAAGGTTCACAAATACTGTCCATATAAAAGATGGTGCTAAGAGTATCAGCCTTTAAAAATTCACTTTTGATTTTATGCATATTGTTGTCGTCGGACTGAGTCATCGCACGGCACCTGTTGAAGTGCGTGAGAAGTTAAGTATTCCTGACCAATCCATAACAGGGTCATTGAAAGCATTAAAAGCTTTCTCTGATGTATTAGAGGTTTCAATTTTAAGTACTTGTAATAGGCTGGAAATATATGCGCTAGTAAAAGATAAAAATACTGGAATTTCATCTATTAAAGAATTCATATCAGAATATTCTGGAATTATTTTTGAAGATTTAAATCCACATCTTTTTTGCTTTAGACAGGAAGAAGCAGTTTTGCATTTGATGAAAGTCTCGGCAGGACTCGATAGCCTCGTTTTAGGGGAAGGACAAATCCTTTCGCAGGTAAAAAAAATGATGAGATTAGGTCAAGAGAATCAATCTACTGGACCAATTCTTAATAGATTATTAACTCAATCAGTTAGTACAGGTAAAAAAGTAAGATCTGAAACAAATTTAGGAACTGGAGCTGTGTCAATCAGTTCAGCAGCGGTAGAACTAGCTCAATTAAAAATTGGACAAGAAAAGGGTTTTGATACTCTTATAAGTTTGGAATCAGAGAACGTTCTTGTTGTTGGCGCCGGACGAATGAGTAGGCTTTTAATAACTCATTTAAAATCAAAAGGATGTCATAAACTTATCCTATTAAATAGGAATATTGATAGAGCATTAAATCTTGCTCAAGACTTCCCTGATTTAGAGATTGTTTGTAAAGGGTTAAACGAATTAGAAGAAAATATATCATTATCTTCGCTTGTTTTTACCAGTACTGCTTCTGAAGAGCCAATTATTGATCTCACGAAAATTGAAAAAATAAATTTGAGTAATAGACTTAAATTTATTGATATTGGTGTACCGAGAAATATATCTAATGATGTCAAACAACATGAATTTGTTAAATCATTTGATGTTGATGACTTACAAGAGGTCGTTTCAAGAAATCAAGAATTTAGACAGAAAATAGCAAAGGAAGCGGAATCTTTAGTAGAAGAAGAAAGGATCATTTTTCTAGAATGGTGGGCAAGTTTAGAGGCCGTTCCGGTAATAAATAAACTTAGATCGGATTTGGAGTTAATTAGAAAAGAGGAATTGCAAAAAGCACTCAGCAGAATGGGACCAGATTTTTCGGCTAGAGAA
>MWOX01000179.1 GCA_002026005.1 Prochlorococcus sp. HOT208_60m_808M21 | reverse complement strand
ATACCTTCTTTTCTTGCAGTTTGGGAAGGAGGCATAGCAATCCATGGAGGTCTAATTGGAGGATTAATATCTATTATCTATTTCTGTAAGTCGAAAAAAATTAATTTAAAAACCTTTATAGATATATTAATACCCTCGATTATTCTTGGACAATCAATAGGAAGGTGGGGAAATTTTTTCAACAATGAAGCCTTTGGAGTTCCTACAAATTTGCCTTGGAAATTATTTATACCTATCCAAAATAGGCCTTTAGAATTTATTAATTATGAATTTTTTCATCCCACATTTCTCTATGAGTCATTGTGGAATCTTTTGATTTTCATCGTCCTTATTATTACCTTTAATAAACAAAATAAAACAGATTTTTTCAGGCCTGGCTTTATTAGCTGTCTTTATTTAATAAGTTATAGCTTTGGACGATTCTGGATTGAAGGTTTAAGAACTGACCCACTATGCATTGGTGGACTTCCACCTTTCTGTCATGGCGGTATAAGAATGGCTCAATTTATAAGTATTTTTCTATTTTCTTCTGGATTAATTGGAATATTTTTTTTAAGATTGAGAACATATAGTGGGAAAAATAGAAAGAATGGATAACAAAATATCCTTTATTGGTGTTGGTCCAGGCGATCCAGAATTATTAACTTTAAAAGCATTAAAAAAGATAAAAATTGCAGATGTCATTATTTGGACTGATTCTCTAATTCCTGAAAAGATTTTAGATTCTGCTAAAGAAGGTTCTGAAAAAATAAAAACGAGTTCACTTAACTTAGAGCAAATCACATCAATTATGATAGAAAAATTTCAGGCAGGGAAAACTGTTGTAAGGTTGCATGATGGAGACCCTTGCCTTTTTGGAGCAATTAGAGAGCAAATCGAAATTTTAAAAAATGAAAAAATTGAAATCGAGGTTGTTCCTGGCGTAAGTGCTTTTCAAGTTGCCGCAGCATATCATGAAGCTGAGTTAACCATCCCTGACGTAACGCAAACAATAATTTTAACTAGAGCAGGAGGTCGAACAGGGATGCCCGAAAAAGAATCTCTGAAAGATCTTGCGAAACACAATTCCTCTATATGTCTATATCTAAGTGCTAGGCATGTGAAAAGGTCTCAAGAAACTTTACTAGAGTTTTACCCTCCAGAGACTAAAGTGATTGTTGGATTTAGAGTATCTTGGGATGATGGTTGGACATCATTAATAGAATTAAAAGATATGGAAAATTTTTCTATTGAGAAAAAACTAATTAGAACAACCATTTACATAATTAGCCCAGCAATTAGTAATTCTCAAAAAAGATCTAATCTTTATAATTCATCTTATAAGCATCTCTTTAGGAATAAATAATCTTAAAGTTGATAGAAAAATATTAATTACTATAATTAGTAAAAATTTATTTGCTTTGAAAGAAATACAATCTGTTTCAGGAATCAACAATAAAGGAGGAGATTCCTCTTTAAAGAGAATCGGAAATTTCATTAAAGAGGCTAGGTTAAGTAAAAATCAATCAATTGAAGAATTGGCATCTGATTTAAAAATTGGAGCTCATCAACTTGAAGCCATAGAGGAAGGTAATGAAGAAAAACTACCTGAAAAAGTATTTATCAAAGCAATGATTAGAAGGATTTCACAAAAGCTAAAACTTGATACAGAATTTTTAATGGATGAATTCAAGACAGAGAGGAAAGAGGTGAAAATTGAAGAAATAGTTGAAGAAGTTTCCAAAAAAAACTATAAAACTAGGCAATCTAAGAATTTTAATCCACTAGGATTCCTAATATTTATTTTAATTTCAGGCTTTCTCGGACTAATCGCCTCGTCCTTAATTTTCAATTTATTTTCAGATTCTTCTCAGAATCAAACTCCAAAACAAGAACTTATTAAAAAAACTAAATAACTTTTAATTCCAAATTCTTTAGTTCTTTTATTACATTACGGCATAATCCTAAGTTCCATTTTTCAAGAAGAAGATCATGGTTTCTATCTAAAGGTAAAAGTTGAAATGTAAGATTATTTTCCTGCAATTTTATTTGAACAGAGGAGATCACCTTGTCAGGTCTTTGGTCAAGAGCTGCTGCTAGTCTCAGGATTAATGACATTTCAAGAACTAACGTTTTATCTTCTTTGGATATTAAATTTTGCCAAGACTCATGTCTTTTTTTTGGTAGAGTCTTTCTATGGTACCTAGCAATTGAAGCAATAATATTTGTTTCTGCTTCAGAATATCCCAACAACTCACAATTTTTTATTAAGTACCAAGAGTGTTTATGATATGAACCAACATTCACATATTTCCCACAATTATAAAGATTAGAAGCGGCCCAAAGAAGTTCTTTAGCTTTAGGGTCATTATCGCTATGTAAGATATTTTTAGTCTGATCATAGATTTGAAAGGCAATATCAATAACTTTCTCAGCTCTTGTATTATCTACTCCAAACTTTCTGGCCTGATGAACTATAGTTGTTTTTCTAATATTGCCTTGAATATTTAACTCATTTTTAATTATCCCTTTACGAAGCATCCAATCCACAACCAAACCCTCTCGAAGCGCCCTCTCACTTATTATTAATTCATCAAAGTTCAACATCTCCATTGCGGTGTTTAATATCAATGCTCCTGGAATAATTATTTCTGCTCTTCTCTCACTTAATGAAGGTATTTTCTTGATTTCCGAAACTGGCAATTTAATTAGTTTTTCCAATACATTTTGTAAATTTTCCCTTTTGAATTTATAACCATGTAACTTTTGTTTAGATTCTCCCAAATCATCTGAAATCAAATTTCCTAATGAGGTTGCAGTGCCACTGGTTGCAATCATAGCTAAAGGCTTATCTCCCTTAGATCTACCCTCTATTTTTCGAACAGATGGTTCTAAAGATCCCTTAATAAAAGTTGTTAAAAAACTCGATCTTTCTGAAGTTATAGATCCTTTATTTAAAAAATCATTTTTAAGTCTTACCGCACCAATTCTCGAACTGGTAAGAGCTATAGCATCTTTTTTATTTGCAAGTATTAATTCTGTAGATCCTCCTCCAATATCTATGATTACAAAAGACTGATCTTCAAAAGACATCCCAGAAAGAACACCAAGGTAAATTAATCTGGCTTCCTCAGAACCACTTATCATTTCTATTTGAATATCAGTTTCATCAAGAACTCTTCTAATAAAATCTTGACCGTTTGGAGATTCCCTAACTGCACTTGTTGCTGCTGTTACGATTTGTTTTACTCCATTACTTTTACAATATTCTTTAAATCGCTTAAGAGTAACTAATGCCCTTTGGATTGATTCTTCAGTAAGATTACCCTCCTCATCTCTTTCTCCAAGACGAGTGGTTGATTTATCAGTAAATTTTATTGAAAATGATTTTAGTTCTAGATTAATTTCTGCTACCAAGAGATGTGTAGAGTTAGTTCCAATATCTATAGAAGCTACTAAAATTTGCTTTTCTTGAAAATATCTTAAATCTTGTTTCAGTATCATTTCTTTTTATAAGACGAAGATATCTTTAATCCATTAATAAATATACCCAACATTGATTATTAAATAATAGAAATCATTTAATCCTAGTAAGATTATTTAAAGTTATGAAATATACAATAGGTCATATGCAAAATAAAAATCGACAAATTAAATTAAGTACTTTTTTTGAATTATTAAGGTGGAATAAGCCGACTGGAAGAATGATCTTACTTATTCCTGCTGGATGGAGTTTATATTTAACCCCAGATGCTAATCCAACATTTTTAATGTTGCTAAGAATAATACTGGGAGGACTACTAGTAAGTGGATTAGGATGCGTGGTTAATGATATTTGGGACAAAAAAATTGATCAAAGAGTTGTTAGGACAAAAAATAGACCTCTAGCTGCAAATAAAATCGGTCTTAAAACAGCTTATTCAATTCTTTTCTTTTTAATTTTATGTAGCTTCTTTCTAACTTTGTCACTACCTCAGCCTGGAAGAATCCTTTCAATTTCACTTGCTTTTTTAGCATTACCTATCATTCTAATTTATCCTTCTGCCAAAAGATGGTTTAAATATCCTCAATTAATCTTATCCATATGCTGGGGTTTTGCTGTCTTAATTCCCTGGGCCGCAAATGAAGGCAATTTAAATAGTATTGTTTTACTATTTTGCTGGCTAGCTACCATTTTTTGGACTTTTGGCTTTGATACGATTTATGCTTTAGCAGATAAAAAATATGATATCAAAATTGGAATTAATAGTTCCGCAGTTAACCTCCAGAACAATACAAGAATAACCATTCAAATTTGTTATTTTTTAACTTCTTTTTTCCTCGCAATATGCGGATTTATTAATCAAATGGATTTTATTTTTTGGCCAATTTGGCTTGTAACGTCAATCTTAATGCAGAGAGATATACTTAAAGTATTTCCTGAGGAAAAGCAATCAATAAAAAATATTGGCAATCACTTCAAAAATCAATCAATTTATGGAGGAGTTATTTTATTAGGAATTATTATTGCCTCATAAATTCTAAATATGGTTTTTAGATTAAAAAAAGGGGATTTAATAGATATTTTAGCTCCAGGCTCCTTTATTGATGAAGACGAAAATTTTCAAAAAGGTATAGAAATCTTAAAAAACTGGGGTTTGGAAATTAATGAAAATAATTCTCTATCAAAAAAATTTGGTTATTTTGCAGGCGATGATCTAACTAGATTTGAAGAACTTGAAAAAGCACAAAATAGTAAGCTAATCATTTTTGCAAAAGGAGGCTGGGGTTCAGCAAGACTTTTAGAAAAAGAACCTTCTTGGCAGCATGGTTTAATGCTTGGATTCTCAGATACATGTTCTTTATTACTATCTAAATATTCTCAAGGATTTATAGGTTCTATCCATGGCCCCATGGTTACTAGCCTTTTCAAAGAACCAGAGTGGAGTCTTGAGAGATTAAGAAATTTACTTTTTGAGGGATATGTTGAGGACATAATAGGAATCCCTTTAAGAGGTGGGAAAGCGAAAGGAGAGATAATAGTTTCTAACTTAACTATTGCTACTTTTTTAATTGGTACTAATCACTTTCCAGATTGCAAAGGGAAAATAATCATTTTTGAAGACATTAATGAAGATATTTATAAAATTGATCGCATGTTGACTTACCTTAGGATGACTAAAACAATTTCTGAAATTGCGGGTATTGGATTCGGAAGTTTTTCTAATGATTCCTGCGACCTTGAATTGAAAGATTTACTAAAAAACTGCATTATTGAAAGACTTCAAGAGTTCAATTTTCCTATTCTTTTTGATCTCCCAATAGGCCACATATCAGGGAATGCATGCATCCCGTTAGGGTATGAAGCAACCTTAAATGGTGACAACGGCATTCTTAGTATCCATAAACCTTTTTAACTAGGAGTTCTTCACAAAAAGTTTTGCTATTTTCAAATCTATAGGGGATGTAATTTTTATATTTGTATAAGTTCCTTCAATAATCTTCACTTTCCAATTAAGCATTTCGAATAGAGAAGCATCATCTGTGACTTTCCAGTTTTTATCAATTGCCATCTTATGGGCTTTTTTTAATCTATCTACTAAAAAGCCCTGAGGAGTTTGCGCTGCCCATAAATAATTTCTATCAGGTGTTTCTTTAATAAAACCTTCATTATCAACAATCTTTATAGTGTCTGTTACCTTAGTAGCCAAAATTACAGCTTCATTTTCATCTAATTGCTTGGCACAAAGGTCTATCAATTCAGGATTAATTAGACATCTAGCGCCATCATGTATTAAAACTTTTTCAACATCTTTTGGTAACGCTTTTAAACCATTAAAAACTGACTGTTGTCTGGTGTCACCACCATTAATCCAATGAACTTTATGGGCAAAATCCTTAGCTGAATTTAGTAATAAGTTTTTATCTTTCGGTTGCCCAATTATTCCAACCCAGTTTGTTGAGCTTGCAGAAAATACAGATTTAAGTGTCCAATAAATCAAAGACTCTCCCTCTAAATCAATAAGTAATTTATTTTTCCCAGCTTTCATTCTGCTACCACTCCCTGCAGCTGGTATTAAAAAGTGCACAATAGAAGGACTTAATGTTTTCTAGACAATTATAAATAAAAGCAATATCTTTACACAAATAGTACTACGATTGAAAATTATAAAATTTCATAATGTCCAATACAGATTCATTATCAGGCAAAGTTGCTTTAATCACTGGAGCTAGCAGAGGAATTGGTAAAGAAATTGCTTTAGAACTAAGCCGCTTAGGAGCAGAAGTTTTTATTAATTACTCTTCTTCTGATGAGAAAGCTGAAGAAGTTGTAAATTCAATAAAAAATTCGGGAGGTAAAGCTCATAAATTAAAATTTGATGTATCAAGAGAAGATTCTGTCAGTTCAGCTTTTGAAGAAATCATAAAAATTAATGGTTCCATTGATATTCTTATTAACAATGCTGGTATTACTAGAGATGGACTATTGATGAGAATGAAATCGGAACAATGGGATGATGTATTAAATACAAACTTAAAAGGGGTTTTTCTTTGTACAAAATATGCTTCAAAATTCATGATGAAAAAAAGAAGTGGTAGTATCGTAAATATTTCATCTGTTGTTGGAATAATTGGTAATCCCGGTCAAGCAAATTATTCTGCAGCTAAAGCTGGAGTTATTGGATTCACCAAAACTTGTGCTAAAGAATTTGCTTCAAGAGGTATAAACGTAAATGCAATAGCTCCAGGCTTTATAGAAACAGAAATGACTGAAAAACTTAATACTGAAGAGATACTTAAAGTTATCCCTTTAGGGAAATTAGGAAGTTGTACTCAAATTGCAAACTTAGTTTCATTCTTAGTTTCAAGTGATGCAGGAAGTTACATTACAGGGCAAACAATCAGTATAGACGGGGGTATGAGTATTTAGTTATGTACTTTCATAAGGCTGGCCTAATTCATCTCTCAACCTTCTAATTTTTTGTAAAAGTTTTAGTCTTCGACTTCTAGCAGTTAATGTTAAGAAAAATCTTAAAGGAAAATATATTAGTGTCATAGCAATCGCAAGGATTGCGGTAAGAGTAAAAATAAGATTATTTGTTTCTTCCATAACTTAAAGATACTCTTATTTAAGTTAATTTGTATGTCCTATTAAAAGAAATTCGGCTTTCCCCACTTAATTAAATATCCCTTAAAAATGATTCTATGGGAGATTAGAATAAGACTAAAGATCAAGCAAACATGGCTAAACAGTTAAGTTTTTCTAATGAATCACGAGAAGCGCTAGAAAAAGGTGTTAATTTCGTAGCTGATGCGGTAAAAGTTACTATTGGGCCGAAGGCAAAAAACGTTGTAATAGAAAAGAAATTTGGTTCACCAGATATAGTAAGAGATGGATCTACAGTTGCTAAAGAAATCGAGATTGAAAACCCTATTTCTAATTTAGGTGCGAAATTAATAGAACAAGTTGCATCCAAGACAAAAGAGAGTGCTGGTGATGGAACAACAACAGCAACCATTTTGGCTCAGAAGATGGTTCAGGAGGGATTAAAAAATATTGCTTCTGGGGCCAACCCTATGGAGTTAAAAAAAGGTATGGAGGCAGGTCTAGCTTTTGTCTTAGAAAAATTAAGTTCCAAAAGTATTTCATTAAATGGTTCTGATATCCAAAAAGTTGCAACAGTTAGTGCTGGAGGTGATGAAGAAATTGGATCTATAATTTCGAAAGCAATGGATATTGTCACTTCAGATGGTGTAATAACTGTCGAAGAATCTCAATCACTAGAAACAGAATTAGATATAACTGAAGGTATGTCTTTTGATAGAGGTTATAGTTCTCCATATTTCGTAACAGACCAAGAAAGACAAGTTTGTGAACTTGAAAATCCTAAAATATTAATAACTGATCAAAAAGTCTCAACTTTAGTTGATCTAGTTCCAATACTTGAAGAAATTCAGAAGTCAGGCTCACCTTTTCTAATTCTTGCTGAAGATATCGAAGGAGAGGCTTTAACCACTCTGGTTTTGAATAAGAATAGTGGGGTTTTAAATGTAGCTTCCGTAAGAGCTCCATTATTTGGTGAGAGAAGAAAAGCTGCCCTTGAAGATATTGCAATTCTTACAGGGGCTAAGTTAATTAGCGAAGATAAATCGATGACACTTGATAAAGTATCGATTAATGATTTAGGCAAAGCAAAAAAAATAACTATCACAAAGGATAAAACTACAATTGTTGCCTTCGAAGACACTAAAGATTTAGTTAAAGCTCGAGTAGAGAAATTAAAGAGAGAAGTTAATATAACTGAATCTGAGTATGATCAGGATAAAATCAATGAAAGGATAGCCAAACTAGCCGGAGGAGTAGCTCTTATCAAAGTAGGAGCTGCTACAGAAACAGAGATGAAGTATAAAAAGTTGAGAATCGAAGATTCCCTTAATGCTACGAAAGCTGCTATTGAAGAGGGTGTTGTTTCTGGAGGAGGACAAACTTTAATTGAAATATCAGATGACCTTTTAAAATTAAGTGAAACATCTTCAGATGATTTAAGAACGGGGATAAATATAGTTAAAGAAGCCCTTTTGGAACCTACCAAACAAATAGCAAAAAATGCTGGTTTTAATGGTGATGTAG
>MWOX01000178.1 GCA_002026005.1 Prochlorococcus sp. HOT208_60m_808M21 | reverse complement strand
GGATTATATTTGGGATTTTCTCAGTATTCTTAAAACACATCCCTAATTGCACCTCAGAAGTTCCATAGTACTTGGCGGTTTCTACATGACTTAAGCCATATTGTGTTGCAAGATCTAATATATTTTCTACTTTATTTTGTTCTTCGTATGAAACCTCAGAAAAATCTAATTGATCCCAACTTTTTTGAAATCGCATACCACCTAAAGATAAAACAGGAATCTTCAGATTGGTTCTACCAAATCTACGATATTGCATCTTTTTGATATTAGTGCTTATTCATTCTCGGTGGCTTTCCAAATGTTTGAAACATATCCCTATCGAGACTATTCTCTAAATCATCTAATTCTTCAAATTTGACCCAATGAATACAATCAACAGGGCAAGTATCTATTGCTTCTTGTATGACATCAGAACTATCTCCATCTTGCCT
>MWOX01000177.1 GCA_002026005.1 Prochlorococcus sp. HOT208_60m_808M21 | reverse complement strand
TGAACTTATTACACCAGGGATAAGATTAAATATTGACAATAAAGATGATCAAAATAGAATTATGACTCCTCATGAAGCTATAGATAATGGCGCTTCTAAGTTAGTCATTGGTAGATCAATTTCAAAAGCTATAGATCCTAATAAAGCTCTAATAGAAATATTTAAATGAAAAAATCAGCATCTTGCTACCTTGGGAATTAATAAATTCAAAACTAGAAATAAATCAATTAGCAGAGTCAGCCAGATTATCTGCCTTTAAGGACAATAGATTCAATAAGAAAAGAGATGAAAAGAAAGTTCTTAAAGAAATAGAGTTTTTAAATTTAAAAGAATTTGAGAATATTAGCTTTGAAGAGACAGCACAAATATGTGAAGGTGTAGAACTAGCTAGAAGACTTGTAGCCGCCCCTCCAAATAGTCTTACGCCTCAGGAAATGTCTATACAAGCTTCTCAAATAGCTAAAGATCATGGTTTGGAAGTAAAAATTTTAGAGGCAAAAGATTGTGAAGATTTAGGAATGGGTGCATATTTAGCTGTAGCAAAAGGTTCTGATCTAGATCCTAAATTTATACATCTTACTTTAAAGTCAGAGGGGCCTATTAAAGAAAAGATTGCGCTTGTTGGGAAGGGTTTAACCTTTGACTCGGGAGGATACAATCTGAAAGTAGGAGCATCTCAAATTGAAATGATGAAATATGATATGGGCGGAAGCGCTGCAGTTTTAGGAGCAGCAAAAGCACTTGGAGCAATTAAACCAAAGGGATTAGAAATTCATTTTATTGTGGCATCTTGCGAAAACATGATAAATGGATCTGCAGTACATCCTGGAGATGTAGTTAAGGCATCTAATGGTAAGACAATTGAAATAAATAACACCGATGCAGAGGGCAGACTCACATTAGCTGATGCTTTAACTTACGCATCAAATTTAAAACCGGATGCAATAATAGATCTCGCAACTTTAACAGGAGCTATTGTAGTTGCATTAGGGAATGATGTAGCTGGATTCTGGAGTAATAATGATAATTTAGCAAATGACCTAAAAGCCGCATCATCCCAGTCTGGAGAAGAATTATGGCAAATGCCTTTACAAAAATCTTATAAAGAAGGTTTAAAGTCTCATATAGCTGACATGAAAAATACAGGTCCTAGAGCAGGGGGCTCAATAACTGCTGCTTTGTTTTTAGAGGAATTCTTTGATAAGGAGATTAAATGGGCTCATATTGATATTGCTGGGACTTGTTGGACTGACAAGAATAAGGGGATTAACCCATCAGGTGCAACCGGTTTTGGAGTTAAAACTCTTGTTCAATGGATTAAAAATAAATAACTATATTTAAATCATTCATTCCAAAGATTTGTTGATCTAGCGTTATCTCCCCATAATTTATCCAACCTCTGATCTCTCCCACATGAGAATCTATAGAACTTATATTTTAATTCATTTCTCTCAGCAAAATCCTGATGATATTCTTCAGCTAACCAAAATTGACCTTTTGATTTAAGTTCTACAGATATTTTTTTTAATGGCACACGCAATTCATTAGAGGCGGAAACAACTGCATTTATTGCATCACTTTCCTCAGTTGCATCTTTGAAAAAGATCACTGGCCTATAAGAATCTCCACGATCACAAAATTGACCCTTGCCGTCCAGAGGATCAATATTTCTGAAATACAGCCTAAGTATCTCGGGTAAAGTTACCAATTTGGAATCATAGTTTACCAAAACCACTTCCTGATGTCCTTCATGATTTTCGTAAGTAGGATTTTGCAAATCTCCACCTGAATAGCCACTTTGTACAAAATTTATCCCCTTTAAAGACTCTAAATCATGTTCTAAACACCAAAAGCAACCTCCTCAAGAATGGGCTTGGA
>MWOX01000176.1 GCA_002026005.1 Prochlorococcus sp. HOT208_60m_808M21 | reverse complement strand
CTACTCTTTTCTTAATAAAAATATTCTCAATTTCACTAACATCTAAAAACAATAAGTTCCACCATCCAGAACTATCTTCGGAACATACTAAATATGTTTCACATATCCAATAGGGTTGAAAAAAAGAAACGTTTTTTTTTGAATTTATCAACTTATTTGAGAATTTTTTTATTTTTTGTATCTTGCCATCTAAATCTATTTGAGCAAAAAACAGCTCATTTTTCTCCCAGGGCATATATGGAGAATCCCACTCTATCCAAGAAAGTAAGTTAGCAGATGTATTAGAAGATAATTCTCCAGCAAAATTTTTAAATTTTTTTATTAAATGAATATCTTGTTTAGTTTTTTTTAAATTTAAAGAAAATAAATAATCTCTATTATTTATTTCGCAAATTCCATACAATAAATTTTTTTTAGAAATGACAAATGAAGAGTCAAAATTTCCATCAATTGATTTAGATAGTTGATTAGGTTCTTGAACTGAAACGAGATATGTATTTTGGCTTCTATAAGTTGACGCTGCCTTTTTAAAAATTTGAAACCATACTGCCTTAGTAATCTGATCTATCCATATCAAATAAAAATTATTTTTAAAATTTATACATTTATAAGATTTACCACCATATCCATGAAAATTATTTTTAATATTATATTTTTTACTTGTTAATTGCTGAGGAAACGCCTCTTTGACATTAAATGGTCTTGCAAAAATGGCATTTTCATTTT
>MWOX01000175.1 GCA_002026005.1 Prochlorococcus sp. HOT208_60m_808M21 | reverse complement strand
TAGCATTAGATATTCAAAACTTACTCTTCGACCAGTATCTCTTACGAATTTCTTACAGTCTTCGATTATATTTTTTATTTCATAGTTTTTTGCACTAGGTATTATCGTTTCTCTTGTTTTTTGGTTTGAAGCATGTAAGCTTATTGCTAATGTAAATTGACAATTACCTAATATTTGGAAAGACTTTGCTGATAATTTATTTATCATTTTTGGAACAGCCACTGTGCTTACAGTTATCTTTCTCTGACTGATCTGAAAATCCTCATTTATAGATCTAATTGATATGAGCAAGTCATCAATATTCAATAAGGGCTCACCCATACCCATGAAAACAATATTGGTCACTTTTCTATTCATTTCATTTTCGATAAATAAAATTTGATCTAAAATTTCACTTGCATTTAAAGATCTCTTCAAACCTTCCTTACCAGTTGCACAAAATTTGCAGTCCATTGGGCAACCAACCTGACTAGATAGACAAGCAGTTAATCTTTTTTCAGTTGGTATACCAACGCACTCAATACTTTCATTATCGTCTGTAGAAAGTAATAACTTTAAAGTACCATCGTTAGCTAAGTTTCTTTCTTTAATACTAAGCTCACTTAACTTAAAACCTTCATCCTTTAACTTCTTTCTAAAATCTAAAGGTAAAACTTCTATTTGTTCAATATTTTTATTCTTATTTTTATAGTTATAGATCCAATTATAGATTTGGCGACCCCTATAAGCAGCCTGCCCATAATCTAAAGCTACATTTTCTAAATCCTTAATACTACTTCCAATAAGACTTTTCAAATTTAATAGTCTTTATTTAAAAACTATTTTCACCATAACAGCAAACCATGTTTTAGAAAGAATTCTGTAAGAATTAGCGCAATAAAACCAATCATGGCCATTCTTCCATTAAGTCTTTCATTATAAAAATGAAATCCATAACGGGGTAATTTTCTTTTGGGTACAATCTCTGGCTTAATCATCAATTACAAATTTAAAATTTCATTCTAGTTACTAAAAATAATAATAGAAAATATTTATTCATCAGACAGAAGGCCCTCCTCCTGCAATCCCTCCAATGCGGCAGGATCT
>MWOX01000174.1 GCA_002026005.1 Prochlorococcus sp. HOT208_60m_808M21 | reverse complement strand
AGTACCAAATCCTGCAATTATCAATTCGAGTCCTGAACCTCCAAAAACGCCTGGAGCAAAGAACCCTCCAATTAATTGCACAAACATCGCTATAAGCAGTCCAATCAACCCAAGACCAACTACACCACTTAGTGCTTGACCTACACTATCACTCATTCTTTGGCCAGTATAAGAGGCAATAACGAAAGTTATACCTGTGGCTAAGGCAGCTGTTCCAACAGAACCAATACCAATTGTTCCTATTGCTAAAGCAACTATTCCACTTAAGGTGAATCCAGTTAACAAGCTAAAGGCTGTTAGTAGAGGCAAAGCCTTCGCATTATTTGCATTATTTGCGGCACTTGTGGCTATAAAAAACAAAATCAATTCTGCTATTAATGCAACTATTGAAAGAGGCTGGAAAAGCCCAGGATTTGTTGCTATGAGTGAGACACCTGCTAAAACGCCTAAAGAAGTTAGCACCATACCTCCACCTACGTAAGGTAAAGCTTTTTGAACTACATTAGGTCCAACAATTGAACTAGATTGTGCTTCACGAATAGCTTGATTGAAATTACTACTTGCTGGCATTTTTTTTTTAAATGTGATTTCATTCTACTCGATTTTTAAAATTTCAGGGTACGGATCTCCTGAGTTATAAAGTTATTGATAAGCCTCAATAATTTTCTGAACTAATGGATGACGAACTACATCTTCAACAGTTAAATAACAAAATTTTATACCTTGAGTTTCAGAGAAAATTCTCGATGCTTCAATGAGGCCGCTTTCCTGATCTTTTTTCAAATCAATTTGCGTAATATCTCCGTTTACAACCATTTTAGATCTATCGCCCAATCTAGTTAGAAACATTCTCATTTGAGAACAAGTAGTATTTTGTGCTTCATCCAGGATAACCATGGAGTTATCTAAGGTTCTGCCTCTCATAAATGCTAAAGGAGCTACTTCAATAATTCCCTTATCGATTAACGAATTTGTTCTATCAAACCCAAAAATACTATGTAAAGAATCAAATAAAGGTCTTAAATATGGATCTACTTTTTGTTGCAAATCACCAGGTAGAAATCCCAAACTTTCACCAGCTTCTACAGCTGGTCTGGTTAAAACAATTTTTTCAATTTTTTTCTCGTTTAATAGTCGTGCCGCGCAAACAGTTGCTAAAAATGTCTTACCAGTTCCAGCTGGACCAATCGCAAACGTAAGATCATAGTTTTCAATTGATTCAACATATTCTTTTTGCCTTATAGTTCTTGGTCTTAAATATCTTCCTTCTTTGGAACGCGCAAGAATTTTTTTTCCAAGTTCAGCATGTGAAGACGATTCGCCCATATTTAAAGAACTTAAAGCCGCTTTAAGATCTACCTCTGGGACTTCTAAACCTTGTTCCCAAATTGGTCTTGTTAGTTCTACTAATGCTGAGGCTCTCTCAATTTTAGATATGACACCATTCATCTCAAGTTGTAAGCCTCTTATAGTTAAAGAAACTCCCGTAAGAGACTCAAATTTTTTTAAGAAAGAATTACCAGGTCCAGATAATGCTGTAGCAGCATCAGAGCTTGGCAAATCTATTTTGAAGTGACCAGTTTTGGAAACTTCCTTCATCTAGTTATTGAATAAGAATAAAAATTTATCAAATCACTAGCTTTCAGCTTCATTACTCTCGCTTTCAGCTTTAATACTATCATTTTCTTCTTCTTTAGTTTTAGCCTTAGCTAATTTTTCCTTCTCTAACTTTGCTTTACCAATTGCTATAGAGGGTCTTTCTGTTTTATCTAATAAGCCTCCCTTTTCTAATAAAGTTCTCACAACATCAGTTGGCTGAGCACCTTGAGTAAGTCTTGTTCTTAAAGCTTCTGTGTCAAGCCTGGTTTCCTTAGTTCTTGGGTTATAAAAACCTAGTTCTTGAAGGGGCCTACCATCTCTTCTGGAAGTACTATTGCATGCAACGATTCTGAAACTTGCCTCTTTTTTCTTTCCAAAGCGCTTAAGGCGCAACTTAATCATCTTAAATTAATGCGTTTTTAATAATAATATCATTTAAAGGTAAAAATATAGTAACTATAAATCTGCAAAACCTTTTTTCTTTTTATTATTTTTTTGTTTTTTCATTGGTTTATTACCACTCATCCCTCCCATTCCTGGCATTCCTCCCGTTCCTGGCATCCCTCCCATTCCTGGCATTCCTCCCATTCCTGGCATTCCTCCCATTCCTGGCATTCCTCCGTTCGACATTTGTTTCATAAAGCCTCTCATTCTTTGAAAGTCAGCTAATACTTTATCTACATCTTTTGCCTCATAACCGCTACCCTGAGCGATTCTTTGTCTTCTTGAAGGCTGAGCAGCAAGAACCTCAGGTTTTTGTTTTTCCTCAAGAGTCATTGAAGAGATCATTGACTCTATTTTCTTAAGTTGATCTTCTCCATCTTTTATCATCCCATCATCGATTTTATTCATTCCAGGAATCAATTTAATCAATCCCCCAAGTGATCCCATCCTTTTAATTAATCTCATCTGCTTAACAAAATCATTAAAATCAAATGTCGCTTCTTGTAGTTTCTTTTGCATCGCCTCTGCATCAGCAAGTTCGACTTCTTTTTGTGCTTTTTCAACAAGTGTCAATACATCGCCCATGCCTAAAATTCTGCTAGCCATTCTCTCTGGATGAAATGGTTGCAGTGCCTCTATTTTTTCACCTACACCTATAAATTTGATTGGTTTACCACTTATTTTTCTTATTGATAAAGCAGCTCCGCCTCTTGAGTCACCATCCAACTTAGTTAATATCGACCCTGTGATTCCTACTTTTTCATGAAATGACTTTGTCAAGTCTGCAGCTTCTTGCCCAATCATTGAATCAACAACAAGCAAAACCTCATCAGGATTTGAAACTTCTTTTATTCGAACCATTTCACTCATCATGGAATCATCAATTTGCAGTCTTCCTGCGGTATCAATAATTATCGAATTAAAGTCGTTTTCACTAGCAAAATTTAATGCTTCCTTTGCTATTTCTTCTGGTTTGCTATTTTTTTCTTTAGCTGAAAAAACTTCCAATTCATATTGACTTCCCAATGTTTTAAGCTGCTCTACAGCTGCTGGTCGATAAATATCTGCAGCCACCAAAAGAACTTTTTTATCTTTTTCCTTTAAATAAAGTCCTAATTTTCCTGTTGCAGTTGTTTTACCCGCGCCCTGAAGTCCAGCCATCAAAATGACTGTAGGACTATTTTCATTTTCGTTTAATGGAGAATTTTCATTCCCCATAATGTTAATCAATTCTTTATTTACGACTTCAATAAATTTTTGACCTGGGTTTACACCCCTAACTACTTCTTCTCCAATAGCTTTATCTTTGACATCTGATATAAACTCTTTTACTACAGACAAACTAACATCTGCATCAAGGAGTGCTCTTTTTACCTCCTTCAAGGCATCGTTTATATTATTTTCACTAATTTTTGCTTCGCCTCTTAAACCCTTTACTGCGTCTTCAAAGCGTGACGAGAGTTCATCAAACATTATTAAAAAGTAATTTTAATTATTATAGATGATCTTGAAGTTTGTAATTACAAGCCGCTCACGAAATCAACCAATTTCCATGATTTATTTGAAAAACCCAAAATATACTTAACTTTAAGGGGATTTAATGATGTTTCATTAACAAATTCTCCAGAATTCTTTACTAATCTCTCTAGATAATTCAATTCTACTAAAACAGCTATCCGAGATGAAGTTTGCGATTCCAAATCAATCTTATTAATTTTAGAATTAATTTCCTTATAAATTCCCTTCTTGATATCGTTCTGTCTTTCTTCGATTGTTCGATCAATTAGACCTTTACTAACAATCTTAGAAAGATTAATTTCACTCTTTCCTGCTAAATAATTACTTTTACTTAGAAGCCATCCATTAATTAAATTCGTTATATCCTCCAAAGAAGGCGAAGCTGTATTAAGTTCTTTGAATTCATAGGAAATAATTGAAGTAGATTTCTCAGAAATAGAATTCAATTTAGTTGAAGGATTTTTTTTTATTTCTTGAATAATATCTATCTCACTAAGCTTTTGATTTTTATCTATAGCAACTAAAGGTTTTTCAGAAATAGATTCATCCTGAATTGATTTTTTTAAATTATTTCTCAAAAATCCAATACCAATACCAAATGCAAATAAGATCAAAAATGCATAGATATAAATTAAATAAGGCGACCTATTAATAATTTCTTTATCCTTTAAAAATTCTCCAAAACTAAACTTTAATTCAGCAATTTTTTCTATTAAAAAATTATAAAACTCTATTGGTTTTTTCTTAAAGTATTGCTCATTGAATTCGAATTCTTTGGTTTCAACCTTTTCATATTCTTGTTTTATGCCGCCAGGCCAAGGTAATCTTCTTTCATCAATAGTACTTAATAAATAATCAAAATCTTCAGTCTTATTTTTAGAAGATTCCTCCTCATTTTGTTGGTTTTGAAGATTTGATCTAATTAAAATTTTATTTGATTTCTTTTCTAATTTTTCAATAAATTCTTGAATTTCCCTGTCTTCAAACCAAGAATCTAAATCCACCTCTTTTGAGTCAATGTCTCTATACCCAACTAAAACATCATTCTCTAACCAATTTTTACAGAAAATACATATCGCTTCTAACTTATTCCCAGGATAACTATTAAGCCAATCTCGCAAATTTTCATCAGAACTACTTGAAAACCTAGCAGAGGCCTGGTCAATATCAGCTAAAAGCAAATCTAAACAACCAATTAGCGGCATTGAATCAAGACCAGATAAATTTAGTTTCTTTAAAATTCTCCTCGCTTCAAATAATTTTTCCGGTTTTCTTCTAGAGAAACCAATAGCTGTTAGGGATAGAAATGCTAAAAATCCTGCTTCTAATGATCCTCTTTTTTGTAATTCAAGAAACAAATCAATCTGTTCTTGCACAGTCAAAAATGGCTTAATTTGTTGGAAAAAAGCTTCAAACTCTTGCTGATTTAAATAATCTTTATATTCAGATTTATTATTACCTTCCAAACCACCTCTTTTGATTATTAAATTTTCCAACATACTTAAGCCTTTTTTATGAGACTCTTGATCATTTAGATCCCTACTAAGTAGATCTAGAATTCTGTAAGGAAGCAAAGCAACCAAATCTTCTTCAAGTTCTTTTCTTTTTTCTCCAAGCTTTCCCATTCTTTGTAGAAGTTGTATCCCTTCATGTAAAAAGTCTGCCGCGTTTGAATAGGATCTAAGCTGTTGTTCTTGAATTGCAGAATCTCTAGCTGTTAAAGCAGCCAATAATGTCAAATCAGCTTCTCTACTACTTCCTAAAGCTGGAGTTTGTGGGGGTTGCAATGCTTTTCTCGTAATTCTAAAAGCTTCTTTTGGTGAACCTGATTCCCAAAGAAGTATTAATCCTGCTACTTCTCTATTTGAGGAAAAATCCAATCCGGAATTCCCATTTAATAACAAATTTTCATACTCTCTTCTGCTTTCTGGATCTGTAAGTAGATCGGCAGTGAGGCGAAGCAGCTCAGATCTTTGGGTTAAAACTTCATAAGTAAAACCTTCATCAGGTGTTTTATCTAACCGTAATTGAAACGCCCTTAATATTTCCTCAGAAGTTGCAGAGGGGCTTACGCCAATTAAACGAAAATGGTCTAAAGGAAGTTCCAAACAAATATCCTATTGAAAATTCTTAGACAAATTTTATCAAGTTAAAAATTTTTTTCACAAGGTCTTACAGAGTTATTAAAAAAAATCATGAAAATCGCCCATCACGGCTTAGAATGTTAACAAATCAAAACTTCGTTAAGGTATTTTTCTTGGAAACACACGTAGAGAGAATCTCAAATCTTCAAGACATAAAAAAAGCCGAATTAGATCGAGAAACCGGATTATTCCTTTATGAAGACATGACGCTTGGTCGTAGGTTTGAAGATAAGTGTGCAGAAATGTATTACAGGGGAAAAATGTTTGGTTTCGTTCATTTATATAACGGTCAAGAGGCTATAAGCACGGGAGTAATTGGTGCCATGAAAAAGAAACATGATTGGTTTTGTAGTACCTATCGCGATCATGTTCATGCGCTAAGTGCGGGTGTTCCCTCATTTGAAGTAATGAGTGAACTTTTTGGTAAATCCACTGGTTGTAGCAAAGGCCGAGGTGGATCCATGCACTTATTTTCAAGAGAGCATCACCTACTGGGAGGATATGCATTTATTGGAGAGGGAATTCCAGTTGCCTTAGGGGCAGCCTTTTCAAGTAAATACAAAAAGGAAGTTGCTGGAAATAGTAATAGTGATGCAGTAACTGCAGCATTTTTTGGGGATGGAACTTGCAATAATGGGCAGTTTTTTGAATGTTTAAATATGGCCCAGTTATGGAAATTACCCATAATTTTTGTTGTGGAGAATAATAAATGGGCTATTGGTATGGCTCATGATAGAGCTACTAGTAATCCTGAAATCTGGAGAAAAGCGTCTGCTTTTGGCATGCACGGCGAGGAAGTTGATGGAATGGATGTATTAGCAGTAAGAGGGGCAGCACAAAGAGCAATTGAGCGAGCTAGAGCAGGAGAAGGTCCCACACTTTTAGAATGTTTAACTTATAGATATAGAGGGCATTCTCTTGCAGATCCAGATGAATTGAGGTCTGAAAAAGAAAAGGAGTTTTGGGGGAAAAGAGATCCTATCAAGAAATTAGCTCAAGAAATTATTGACGGTAAATTCGCTACGGAAGAAGAACTAAAAATTATTGAAAAGAAGATTGATGCAGAGATATCTGAGTCAGTTAAAAATGCTATTGAAGCACCCGAACCCCCTTCACAAGAATTAACTAAATATATCTGGGCAGAAGATTAGATTAAATACCACTAGGTAATTTTCTAGTTAAATTTCTTAGTTTTCTTAGTGCTTTAAGTTCAACTTGTCTTACTCTTTCTCTAGAAACTTCTAATAATCTTCCAATTTCAGCAAGTGTATGCCTCTCATTTGCATCAAGTCCAAATCTTAATTTGAGAACATGTTGTTCTTGCTCGCTTAAATGACTTAACCACTTGCCAAGTTGCTCTTGGTGCATTTTTTGTTCAACTTGATCTAAAGGTTCTTCATTATTACTATCTGCAATCAAATCACCTAAAAAGCTCCTGCCATCATCACCATTTACTGGAGCATCTAAACTACTTGTCGATAAGGCTTGTCTTAAAACTGAATCCAATTCTTCTACATCAATTTCCATCGCCTCTGCAATTTCAATCCTGCTTGGCATTGCACCAAGTTTATGAGCCAAGTCTCTACTAACTTTTCTTATAGAAGCTAACCTCTCACTTAAGTGAACAGGCAAACGGATTGTTCTTGATTGACATGCAATTGCTCTTGTCATGCTTTGTCTTATCCACCAAAATGCGTAAGTAGAGAACTTATATCCCCTTGTCGGATCAAATTTTTCAACAGCCCTTTCCAACCCAAGAGAACCTTCTTGTACTAAATCAAGAAGCTCCAGTCCTTTGCCTTGATATTTTTTTGCCACACTTACAACTAATCTTAAATTAGCTTTCATCATTCTTTCTTTAGCT
>MWOX01000173.1 GCA_002026005.1 Prochlorococcus sp. HOT208_60m_808M21 | reverse complement strand
TATATTCCATTGGAAATTCTTTGCAGAATAAATTACAGACTCTATAGCCTCAGTATGAAATTTAGGATTGCGAACAACGCCCCCTTTGCTGACTTTATCTTTACCGACCTCAAATTGGGGTTTAATTAAAAATATTCCCTCAATACAATCACCTTCTAATAAATTACCAATTGATTTAAAAACTAATTTTAATGAAATAAAAGATAAATCAGCAACCACAAAATTTGGTAATTTATTACTTCTAGATAAAAGATCATTACGTTTTAAATTTCGAATATTAGTTCGTTCAAAAAGTATTACTTTTGGGTTATTTCTAATCTTCCACGCAGTCTGCCCATAACCAACATCTATCCCATAAACTAACTTTGCTCCTTGTTGCAATAAGCAATCAGTAAATCCCCCAGTAGAGATTCCTGCGTCAATACATATTTTATCTTTTACTTTAATTTCAAGTTTATTAAATGCCTCCATTAATTTTTCGCCCCCCCTTGATACAAACATAGGTTCGGAATCAATAAAAAATTCAGATCCAATTAATACTTGTTGTCCAGGTTTATCCCATACTTTTCCATTTATATCTCTAACCTTGCCTGCAAGAATTAAACCTTGGGCTTTTTGACGAGTTTCACATAAACCTCTTTT
>MWOX01000172.1 GCA_002026005.1 Prochlorococcus sp. HOT208_60m_808M21 | reverse complement strand
AAAAGGAATAATTTATAATTAAAATTTAATATATATTATCTACAAATGAAAAATATAATTTTTGAAAAGTATCAAGGTAACGGAAATGATTTCGTAGTAATCGATTCTAGAGGTAATGATTTATTTAAAAATTACAAGACAAATAAAATATTTGATATAAAAAAAATTTGCAACAGACAATTTGGTATTGGAGCAGATGGTGTGATTTTTATAGAAGAACCTAATGAAGATAATTATGCAAAAATGATAATCTTTAATTCTGATGGTTCTGAAGCACAAATGTGTGGAAATGGAATTAGGTGTTTAGTTGAGTATCTCCATGTAAATGATTCAATGAATAATAAAAATATAGAATATAAAATTGAGACTAAAGCAGGTTTAAAAATTGCAAAATATCTAAATGATGAAATTACAGTAAAAATGGGAGTTCCCATTTTAGAAAGTCAAAATATTCCAACAACAATTGAAAAAAAAATCAATTCAATTCCTTCACATGAATTTATTGAAAAAAATTTTAATAATAAAGGTTATGCCGTAGGAATGGGAAATCCTCATTTAATATTCTTTCTAGAAGACTTAGAGTCCATTGCACTTTCCAGACTTGGTCCTATATTAGAAAAAAATGAATTATTTCCAGAAAAAACTAATGTTCATTTTTGTCAAATTTTTAATAGAGATAACATCAAAGTAAAAGTATGGGAAAGAGGTGCAGGACCAACCTTAGCCTGTGGAACAGGTGCCTGTGCTATTCATGTAGCAGCTTATAAATTAGGACTTTGTAATTCAAGAACCATAATAACTTTACCAGGAGGTAATCTTAAAATTGATTGGTCAAAAGACGATTGTGAAGTCATGATGACCGGTAATGCTAAAAAAGTTTTCTCAGGATCAATTTTAGTTAATTAATGGAAAATAATTTTATCTATTTAGATAATGCATCCACAACTCCATTATCTGACAATGTTTTAAATATAATAAACTCAACTTATAGGAATTATTGGCATAATCCATCATCTACATATGAGTTAGGGATAAAATGCTCTACATATCTTGAAAAAATTAGATCTGAAATTGCTTATATATTTGAGGCAGAACCAGAGGATGTAATTTTTACTTCTGGTTCTTCGGAATCAACAAATATTGTATTTAATAATATTTATGAGAATTTTAAAAATGGTAGAGTTGTCATTTCGAATATTGAACATCAAGCAACAACTATTTGTGCTA
>MWOX01000171.1 GCA_002026005.1 Prochlorococcus sp. HOT208_60m_808M21 | reverse complement strand
TGAATTGTATTTCTTACCTCTGGGAGGAACTGCAGTTGGTACGGGGATTAATTGTCCAAAAGGATTTTGTGAAGAGTCTATAAAATCAATTTCCCATGATACTAATCTAATGTTCTATAAATCAAAAAATAAATTTTCTATCATGGGCTCGCATGATCGTCTTGCTCAAGTAATGAGTCAGATAAAAATATTAGCAGGTGCATTATTTAAAATTTCAAATGATATAAAAATTTTATCTTCTGGTCCAAGATCAGGAATATATGAACTAATTATTCCTCAAAATGAACCTGGAAGTTCTATCATGCCAGGCAAAGTAAATCCAACTCAATGCGAAGCCTTATCAATGGTTTGCACTCAGATAATGGGTCTTGAATATGCAGTATCAATGGCAAATTCTAGCGGCACTTTACAGATGAATGAATATAAGCCTCTTATTGGATTTAATATTCTCACAAGTTTAAAATTACTTAAAAATGTAATAGAAAACTTCAGAATAAAATTAGTTGATGGTATGGAGCCTAATCAAAAGAAAATGAAGTTAAATTTAGAAAATTCATTAATGTTAGTTACAGCCATAGTGCCAAAAGTTGGTTATGAAAAAGCAGCTGAAATTGCAAACCTTGCCTTCAAAGAATCATTAAATTTAAAAGAGGCAACACTTAAATTAGGTTATTTAAACGAAGATGAATTTGATGAAGCAATGAATATCAATTCAATGATTTGATTAAAAAAATTTAAGAATTATTGTCAATTCTTTTTGTTGCAGGATTGATATCTTCAGAGACTTTTATAAGATCATTAGATTCAGAAACAGGAAAACGATTAATAGCTTTTAATGCTAGCTTAGCTTTGCTTTTTAATTTATTACTAACGCCAATACAGTATTGCACTTGAGAAAGAACATCAATTGATCTTCTAATAATCCTCACTACATCACCTTCGTCTAATGAAGTATTAAAAACCAAATCTTTCCATTTTTTCCCTCTTGCCCATTCAGAAATAATTCCAGTCAACTCTGTTTCTAAATAGATAGGAATTTCAATATGAAACTTATTTTGTTGAGAAGCGACTAATTTTCTTAAACCATCTAATTCATTAAAAACATCTATTACCTTTAAAGAAGGCTTGAAATTACACCAAAGATTAGGCCTCCTTATATCAACACATATAGCTTGAATAATTGCAGCTAACTCAGGAGGATCTAAATCGTCTAAATAACCACTAACTAAAACCAGACCAATCCATAATTCATTTTCACTTCTTATTGCACCAACTGTTTGTCCAACTTCTGTCAATGCAAAATCATTTAAACAACCGAAATGATTCAAAATTTTAATCAAATCGGTAAAAGTTCTCCAGTTATGATTTTCTTTATCCTCAAGAAGTTTTTTTCTCATATATATTTCTTGTTCAACATCAACAATTCTTTTTCTATATTTCTTTAATTTCCTAGAGTCTCCAAATCTATG
>MWOX01000170.1 GCA_002026005.1 Prochlorococcus sp. HOT208_60m_808M21 | reverse complement strand
AATTCAGATTTTTGTTTTTCTACATTTAATTTAAGTTCTTCAATTTTATAGATAAAATCTTCATCATCAAGAGAAGCTAAAACCTGATCTTTTTTTACAAGATCGCCCTCATCTACTTTGATTTCTTTTATTACGCCTTGCTTCCGAGGCCCAATATTGCTTGTTCTTATTGCTTTTACTTCACCACTAGTATTAATTGAATCTGAGAGGATTCCTTTTTCAACTTGAACTACAAAATCAGAAATATCTTTTGACTTATTTTTCTTGAAGGAATTGGTTATAAAGACGAAAAATATAGCTAGAGAAAGCAATATAATTCCACTTCTTAGATTTATATTTTTTTTTTATTAAATCAAACATTTCTTTTTAAAAGCAGAAGTAGAGAATATTTAGGAACTAAATAAATAATCAAGACGATTATAATTAACTTATCCAAGATTGGTTAAGTAAATACTATATTACTAGAAGATGTTTTCTTGATAATTTTTCCATAAGTTTTTTCAAATGTTAAAAGCAGGTATTATTGGATTACCAAATGTTGGAAAATCAACTCTATTTAATGCACTTGTAGAAAATGCTAAGGCCCAAGCGGCTAATTTTCCCTTTTGTACTATAGAACCTAATAAAGGCATAGTTTCAGTCCCAGATCAAAGGTTGCAAGAGTTAGGTAATTTAAGTTCTAGCCAAAATATTATCCCAACAAAAATTGAATTTGTAGATATCGCAGGACTAGTAAAAGGAGCTAGTAAAGGTGAAGGTTTGGGAAATAAATTTTTATCAAATATTAGGGAGGTTGATGCAATAGTTCATGTTGTAAGGTGCTTTGAAGATAGTGATGTAATTCATGTCTCTGGAAAGGTAGATCCCCTGGATGACATTGAGATAATTAATCTGGAATTGAATTTAGCTGATTTATCTCAACTCCAAAAAAGAAGAGAAAGAATTAAAAAACAGGTTAGAACTAGTAAAGAGGCAGCTAAAGAAGATACCTTACTAGAAAAAATTGAAGAAGAGCTAGAGAAAGGCCTTTCAGTTAGATCAATATCTTTGAATGAAGAAGAAAATTTAATAATTAAGCAATTAGGCTTCCTTACTGCTAAACCAATTATTTACGCAACTAATTTGAATGAAAATGATTTAGCTGAAGGTAATGATTTTTCATCAACAGTTCAGAGTTTTGCAAGCAATGAAAATACAGAATGTATAAAAATATCAGCGCAAGTCGAATCTGAATTAATAGAATTAGAACCAGAAGATAAAAAAGACTACCTTATTGGCTTAGGAGTAGAAGAAGGGGGATTAAGTTCATTAATTAGATCAACATATAAATTATTGGGATTAAAAACTTATTTCACTACTGGAGAAAAGGAGACAAAAGCTTGGACAATAAAAAATGGGATGACTGCGCCACAGGCAGCAGGAGTAATTCATACTGATTTTGAAAAAGGATTTATAAGAGCTCAGACTATTTCGTATCAAAATTTAATTGATTCAGGTTCAATTGCCAATGCAAAAACTAAAGGTCTTTTAAGAAGTGAAGGTAAGGAATATATTGTTAACGAAGGTGATGTAATGGAGTTCTTATTTAACGTTTAGTAAGTCTCTTAAGGCTTACTATTTTGCTTTTTGAATTTAAATTCAAAAAATGAAATTAATAAAATTAAGATACATCCTAAGCAACTTCCTATTAACCCAAAAACAATGGTTGTAAAGCCATCGTCGTAGCCATATTGTAGTTGTGGTAAATGAGGAGGTATTGGCATTATTTTTCAACAGAATTTTCAATATCTTCCAGTAAATGTTTAGTTGATCTACTAAAACCATTAGTTTTTAAATAGTTTTGAGCCTCTCTAAATTTTTCAGCTACTCTTTTTGCATAAGGAGTATTCATGGAATTTTGAGTCATGTTGAAAATGCGACTCATTTTATAATCTGATTTAGGTAACCCCTTGATAAGTATTCAAAAATACAAGAATATAAAAATAGGATTTTTTACTTACTAAGAAATTTATTGTGAAAAGTTCTTGATTCTCCAAATAAAGTTTTTTCAAATTAGAAAAATTGACAATGACAAATATATTATTAATTCTTTTTTTTGTACTTTTATTTTTATTACTTTTTTATTCAAAACGAAATAGAGGGTTAGCCCAAAAAACAACAATTAGTCCAACTTATGTACCTTTCTTAAAAGAACAAGAATTTAATCCTGACATAAGTACTGATAATTGGGATTTACACAAAATTAGATTAGATAAATTTAAAAGATCACAATATAAGGGATTAACTTTCTTCGTAAGTTCAGAAAATAAAATTTACTATCTTTCTGAAGAAGGAGATAAGGTTTATTGCTAACAGGTGAAATTAATTTTATAAATAAGAAAAGCCGATAGAAATTAATAATATTAATGAAGTATTTTTTTTTATTATCAGAAAAGTTCTATAAGTTTATCGAATGGGAGTGGAATACTTTAAAAAATCTAAGAAGAACAAAAAGAAAGAATTTTTTTCTAAGAGGATCATTTGCGTTATTTAGTTTATTCTCTATTCTTTTTGTAATATTTTCTCCTCCCATCGCTTTTGGATTGTTATTTGGAGAGGGATTGAAATTCAGTACTTTTTTTATTTGGATATGGATTTTAAATTTGAAGTTTTTTTGAAAATGTATAATTTATTTCCCGAGATTATTTAAAATTAAGAATATAAAAAATTTATTTTATGCCAAAAATATTCAAACAAAATAAGTTCGCTTTGTTGGGAGCAAATATATTAATAATTTTACTTTGGGTAACTATATCTTCCTTTTTGATGAATTTATTTCAAAGTGAAAATGCCCCATTTTATATTTATAAAATTTCTTTTTTAATCAGATTCCTTCCTCCTATTTGGGTTACATGGTTCCTTTGGATAAAAAGAGGTGGTTTAAAAAGATAAATTGCTAAGGCATTTTTACTTATTTACTATAAACGCAAATCAGTTAAGCTCTGAAAGCTTACTTGAAATTTTAATGTAAGAATTAGGTAATTTAGAGATTGTTTTTAGCTAAGAAACAATCTTTTTTTTTTACAAATATTTTTTCTCTTAAAAAAAAGTGTTTGTCAGTATCCCTATTGACAAACACTTATGACGATCATTTTTTTAAAATTAAACAGGCAATCTATTATCAATTTCTATTACTCCAGAATCCATAAGACGGCCGATCTTAATAACTAAAGCCATATCTAACCTTGAAAATTCAGATTGATGGTTAGTTATCCAATCAAGTTCAGAAAGAGTTATAACTCCCAAAGTATTTACTTTAAGAAAAAGTAAGCCTAAATTCATTTTAAAAAATTCCTGGGATTATCCATCCAAATAAGCCATAATTTACAACTAATGCAAATAAGCCCATCATTGCCATTCTTCCATTAGTTCGCTCGGCGTTTTGCCAATAAGTTGTTTTTGAATTTTCCATTTTTCTGATTTGTAGAAATGTTAAATAGTAGGTTTTTAAACGAAACCAGGAATTATTTGACCTGTTGTTAGGTATGCTCCAACAGCAGCAATTAATCCAAGCATTGCAAATCTGCCGTTAAGAGTTTCAGCAACAACTTTTTCTTTTTCGATTGTTTTGACTTTTTTGTTTGTGTTTTTCATTTGATTAGAAGGTGAATAGTTTAAATTTTCGTTTTGAAATTGCTTGGTTAAATAAGCAACGAGGATGGCTGTAAAGAATACAATTACGGCTAAAAAACCTGAAAGTGGACTCATTAAAAAATGCCAGGAATAATTTGTCCGGTTGAAACGTAAGCTCCTACTAATGCAACAAGGCCAATCATTGCCCAACGACCGTTAACTTTTTCTGCATTTTGTGGGTAGCTGTCGTAAGAAACAGACTCATCTATGTAAGGACGTGTCTCAGTAGGAAACATATTCTGTCTGCCACCTGATTCTGTAGTAACGTTTGAATTAGCCATTAAAGTTGTGTAATTGTTAACTAATGTAACACTACTATTAATAAATGTAAAGTATTAAGCCGAAATTAAGTTATTTTCAAGATATTTACTACATAACTGTTACAGAACCGTGACATATATAATTGAATAGTTGCTTTTTAGGCTTGCTACGCTTTACAGATTGGCTGGCACTCTATTAAGAGTTCAATTTGTTGTTTAAGTATTTTTTTTTTAAATCCTTAGAAAAATATCAATTTGGTAGAAAAAACTACATCATTCTAAAATTTGAATAATTAACTTTTAGATATAATTTATTTCACTTTGTTATGGAATTCGCAAAAAAAATCATGACCGAAAAAGCTGAAAAGCTTAATGGTAAAGCAGCAATGCTTGGAATGTTTGCTCTTGTAGGAGCCTACTATTTTACTGGTCAAATTCTTCCAGGTATTTTCTAATAAAAATCTTTTTTAAATTTTTTAAGGGCTTTATCAAGCCCTTTTTTACTGGATGATTATATTATTCAATTTTTAATTATCTAATAATTCAAATAATTTACTTATTAGAAGCTTTCTTTTTGAAAAAGTTTTATCAATATATTTTTTATTCTCTTCTTTTAAAATTTCCTGACCATTTAAGCCTAATCCTTTAAGGACAAACTCTTTATCTTCTTTAATCCAGTTATTTATCATTCCCTCCGTCGTCTCTATATGGAATTGTAATCCGTATGCAAAATTACCAATCCTAAAAAACTGTTCCTTACAACGTGCACTACTAGCAATGAGTACTGCTTTATTAGGTAATAAAATCCTATCTCCATGCCAATGTAGTACATGAAAAGGGTCTTCAAACAGTGCTTTAAAGTCTTTATTCGATTTGTTTATAAAAATTTGAGACCATCCAATTTCTGGTAATGCTTTTGGAGGTGATCCATATTTAAGAATTTCTACATCTCCCCCAGCAGCACTCGCAAGCAACTGAGCACCTAAGCAAACACCGACCATAGGTCTCTCATTTTCTAATTCTTTTTTTATAAAATCTCTTTCTAACTTAAGCCATGGATATCGGTCACTTCCAATATCTTTAACACCCATTGGTCCACCCATAATTAAAATTAAGTCACCTTTTTTAGTTTGCGGCAGAGTATTTTTATGATCTAAACGAATAATTTCTATTTTTAAATCTCTTTCTTTAGCAAATTGTTCAAAAAGACCAGGCCCCTCTATTTCTAAATGCTGCAAAACTAATAGGCGTTTTATTTCCTTCATTCACTTTCCATTATTTCAGCTGATTCAGAACAGACATTAACGCTAAACCACTTCATTGCCGACCAAGTATCTTCTTGGTATGTACCTGCTGCAATACTTACAAAACAATCATTTTCATACCAACTTCGATAACTGGGAGTTACTCCCGTTCCTTTTAATCTATTTTCTAAGCCTTTTCCATATTTTTTAATAACAAGATTTATAGCTTCATTCTCAATTTCTCTTTGCTTCTCATCAGCAAAACCTCCTAGTGGAGTAAAAAAAAGAATTGATGCAATAAGTAAACGTATCATTGAGTCTTTAGTTTATATGTAGCTGATTTCATATCGATTAATTAATTTTTTAAAATCATCTACTCTATTTTGTCCATTTTTTAATGGTCTTGAGGAGTCAAGAACGGCTGCACAACATAATTGCCAGCAAGATTTTTCATCTAGTCCCAATTTCTTGCATATATTTTTTGGAGCTTTGATAACTGTATTTATTTCTGCAATATGTTGAGTGGTTTCCCATAATTCTCCTTCAAGAAAATCAATTTCAATACTTGATAATAATTCTGTAGCAACGTAATCCTTAATTAGCTCAGTTAATTCCACGATATTTTATTAAAGCAGAGAAGTTAAATAATCTCTTAGTATTTTTTATAGCAGGATAAAAAAAGAACTAGTTTCTACCTCATCTTGAATATCCTGTAGATATTAAGAGACTACATCATTTCGTATTGATCAAGTTTGGTTTTTAATTTTGTTGCTTGTTTAATCAATGATAAAGCTTCTTTTCTGCCAGTTGAATTATTAGCCTGGACTATAAGATCGGCGTATTTCTTTGCGATTTTTTTTTCCATAATTTATGATGTATAAATACCGTTTTTGAATCTTGAAACTAGCGAGTCACAACTAGAAGTTGATAAGGAGTCAACGGTTAAAACCTCAGAGTCAACAAATTGGAACGGGTTAACTCTTGTTTTTAATTTATAATCAATTAATAAAAAAGCTGTTGGTATCTACGATTACATTGTTTTCAAACCCTGATTTAATTTATAGTTATCTATGAATTGGATTGAAAATTTCAATCATCCTTTTAATGCAATTAATAAAAAAAAGGGGGTTAAAACCCCCTTCGGTTTATTGAAAGACCTAATTTACTAATTACCTAAACCTAGAGGAGCCCAAAGAGTTGCTTCAGAACCTATAACAGGGACAACTCCTGTGGTTTTTGCATTAGAAACTTTATTTTTAATAATAGGAGTATCTTGTTCTCCTAAAGCTGCCCATAAAGTTGATTGATGAGCAATAACTGGTTGAACTTTTAATGGTTGAGATTGAAAAGAAGGCTTTTGGGTTCTTACAAGTTGGACACCAAGAGAACCAACAATAAATGCTCCAAGAAAACCTGCAAATAAAGCAGTAACATTGTTACTACTTACTGAGGTAGATACGTTATTAGACATAATAGTTATGCGACTAAATTTCATTTTTGACTGAAGTCCCCGTTCCTTGGCTTCAATCTTAATGCGGCTCGTAAAACGAGATGAACGTTTATGTAGTCTACGCTACATTTTAACTATAAGTTCAATTTAATTTACAAGATGTTAATGGCAATACAAAAACTTGTTAAAAAATAAGAAATTAAATTTTAAAGTGAAGAAAATATATTTGAATTTTTTTGAGTAAAAAATAATTGATTATTTTCATAATTGTTTGCAGAATAACTTTCGGAAACAACAGTTCCGTGAGTTACCCCAAAAATAAAACCAAGTAAGATCGCTAAACGCATTCAAGAATATAAATTTGAAGATAATTTCCCTCGAATTAAGAACATATGATGTTGTTATTTATACTAAATAATTTTTTATCCTCCAAGATATGACATTGATGGATGAATTTTTTGATTTTTGTCAGTTGATTTCTCTAATACTTTAAATCGATCTTCACTATAGTTATCTTCTCTAGCTTCCCAAATGCTCTTGATTTTATTTTCCAATTCTTGGAGATTAATTGGTAGAGACAACCATGGGTTTAGATTTATACCTTCATTAGAAAAAAGACATGTATAAGCATAACCATCGCTAGTTATCCTCAATCTATTACAATCTGAACAAAAAGGATTACTTATTGAAGAGATTGTACTTACAAAACTATTTGAATCACTCATGTACCATCTATTAGCAGTTTGTCCCTCATTTCTTCCGTAGTCTTTTAATCGATGTTTCTTCTTTAATAGCCTAATAATTCTCTCAGAGAAAAAAA
>MWOX01000017.1 GCA_002026005.1 Prochlorococcus sp. HOT208_60m_808M21 | reverse complement strand
TTGTTATTACTTTCTATTGCAAGAGATGTAATTGGAGATCCATATTCGTAAAGTTTATCAGTATTTGTCCAACCATTAGGCCAATATAATTTTGAATCAATTTCTACAATATTAAAGTTAATAATTTTATTTTCTTTAACATTTGAAATTAGTTGAATTATATCTTCATAATTCAGATCTGGATCGCCTTGACCGAGCAAATAATAATCGTTTTTATTTATTTTAAATAAGGATGTTTTTAAATTATTATTTATTTTATATTTACTTAAAACATAAGCTGATGAAAATAATTTTTGATTAGATGCTGGCAACCTTGGAACATCCTCATTGTAGGAACTTATTATTTCCCCTTTATTATTAATAATTGATACACTAAATGAATCATCAAGCGTTTGATTCAATAAAGCATCATAAGTAGGACATCTTTTGTTTTTAGTAATTATTCCGGGAAAATTAAAATAAATACTATTTAAAATAGCTATTTTCTGATTTGCTAGTAAATATCTTATTAAAAAAGGAGATGTTACTAATACAAGAACAATTAAAAAAAATAAATAAATTTTTTTTATCACATTCAATCTATAAATTTACAAAAATAGATTCATTGTCAGGTTTAATTTCAAATTCTTTTTTAAAAAAATATTTTTTATTTTCTTCTTTGAAAAGCAACCAGTTATTTGGATAAATATGCATAAGAGCAGCTTTATTTAATGGCTGAAGAAAATAAATATTTTTCCAAGTTTTTACAAAGTTTTTACGTCTTTCTCTAATAACACTTCCTATACCAATATTGGCATCTTCAAATTTTGGATTTAATGAATAATGCGTTCCTTGATAATTATCAGACATAGGTTCAAATGAATCAAAATCATATGGCTGAGGTAGTATAGATATCATTGCACTATCAATATTATTTATATTAATTGATTCATTAAATGATTTA
>MWOX01000169.1 GCA_002026005.1 Prochlorococcus sp. HOT208_60m_808M21 | reverse complement strand
CTAAGCAATTTTCAAAAGATAAACTCAGTGGACTGGAAAAATTTATGTATAAATTAATTGTCAATAATATTTCTCAAATTGATTATGTAAAGAGTTTTCATAATGGTTCTTATGAAGATATTGGACATGCAGAGAGGTTTATTGGAGTAGGTATAGGTTTTAAAGAAGTACATCTAAGAAATTTAACTTATTTTGCTCATTTAGATACAGTCGAAGAAGGGGCTCCAGATTTAGATGTAGGAGTGAAGATTTTTACTGGACTAAATGTGTCTCAAGATCTACCTATTCCAGTAGTAATAAGATTTGATTACTCTGGCAAAGTACCCGGCGCAAAAGAGAGGGCAATAAAAGATTGTGAAAGGGTTAATAATGCGATATCAATTAGGTATAAAAATTTAGTTGATCAAGGTTTGTTGCATACTTGCTCTACTATTAGAGATAGAGACAACATTCATTCCGCCCAAATTATTGGAATGTCTTTAGATAAAAAAACAGAGGAGGCTCACTAATTATGTTAATTTGCAAGGTTGTAAAACCACTTGTTTCTACCAATAGGATTCCTGGTTTTGAACATAAACATCTACAGGTTGTTTTGGATGGTTCTTCAAGTAAGGTTGCGGTAGATGCTGTTGGTTGTAAGCCAGGAGATTGGGTTATTTGTGTTGGAAGTTCTGCTGCTAGGGAAGCTGCGGGAAGCAAATCTTATCCAAGTGATTTGACGATTGTTGGAATAATTGATCATTGGGATCCTGATAAGTCATAAAAAAGGAGGATAGAAATTGTGGAAATAATGAAGGTTCTTGGAAGGATGGTTTGTACTCAAAGAGTCGCTGGCTTAGGTTATATGAATTTACGAATTTTAGAAAATAATAAAGGAAAGAAATTAGTTGCTGTTGATCCTGTTGGTGCCAGAGAAGGTAACTGGGTTTTTACTTCTAGTGGCTCTGCCGCTAGATTTGCTTGTCCTAATCCAGAAATTCAAACCGATTTAACTATTGGAGGTATTATTGATCATTGGGAGAGTGACTAAAAATTTTAACTTCAAAAATTTATTGAGTAACTTTGTTGAAGGTATAGTGTAATAAGTTTTGATTAAAAAATTTAATGTGGAATGAAAGAGAATCACCTTTAAGGATTGAAAAAAGATTTGAATTTGAGCAATACTCAAAAATTAGTAAATTCATGATGAAAATTGAGAAATTATGTAAAGAAAGGGATGTCTATCCAAATATCAGCTTCGGTAAAAATTTTGTAAGTCTTTCAATTTTTTTAGATAATAAAGAAATATCAGAAAAGGAAAAAAACTTTTCAAAGGATATTGATAAATTTTATTTAGAAGATTAGTTCTTTTTAATAATTATTTGGCTTTGCAATATTTCTTTTGATTAAAGCCATTAAATATGTGGGGGCTTTATATCTACCAGGTAGACATCTATTTAAAGTTTCAAGATGACTCCAACAAACTGTCTTTTCTATATCTTTAACTGAATTACCTTTTAAAATTAAGAGTCTTAGAGCTTTGCAAAATAAAGGATAACCTGCTTCTAGTTCATCTATATTAAGCTTTGCTGCTGACATAGATCAAAGTTGAATTATCAACTAATAATCTATACAACTATGGTGCACAATAGGTGCATATTTCAAATTTCTCAATAATTAGAAATTAATCTAGAAATGCGACGCAATCTATCTCAACTAAAACTCCTTTTGGTAGAGATGAAACTTCTACACAGGCCCTGGCTGGAGGATTCTCTGTATTAAAAAAATCACTATAAATTTTATTGACAATTTGAAAATTACTTAAGTCGGTTAAGTAAATAGTTGTTTTTATTACATCCTCTATTTTGGCTCCACCAGCTTTAAGAACTGCTGCGAGATTTTTTAAAACTTGAATAGTTTCCTTCTCTATATCACCTAAACATGTTATTTCATTTAAAACTGGGTCTATAGCAATTTGTCCAGAACAATAGATGAAATCCCCAGCTTTTATTGCTTGATTATAAGGTCCTACTGGGTCTGGAGCATTTGATGTTTTAATTACTTGTTTGGGGGACATTTGTTTAAGAAGATACCTATCTATTTAAACCCATAAATCTTTATTAGCTCTTAAAAAAGTAAATTCTTCTAAATTTTTTGCTCTTAAGAAAAGGTTTATTTTCATCTCTTCATCAAGTAAAAATGGAATTGTCAATTCATTAAGAGAAAGTTTTTTTCTAACTTCCGAAAGTTTATTTTTTATTTCTTGATCTTCTGGCCTGAGATTTAATGCCCACAATATATTTTCTTTTGTATATTCATGTGCACAATATATGAGAGTATTTTTTGGTAAAGATTTGATTCTTTCTAGTGAAGAATACATTTGTTGATAAGTTCCTTCAAAAATTCTTCCACAGCCTCCAGAAAATAATGTGTCACCAATAAAAAGAACTGGATTTTCTCCATTCAAAAAGAAAGCAATATGTGAGCTTGTATGTCCTAATACTTCAATTATTTTTACTTCTTCACCTAAAATACTCAAAGTTTCTCCATCCTGTACAGATATATTTTGAAAAGGTATTCGCTTTTTTTCTTTGGAAGAAGCAATCACTTTTACATTTGGCCAACTTTCAATAAGAGTCTTCGTCCCTCCAATATGGTCTGAATGATGATGAGTTTGCAAAATAGCTTCTAAGTGAAAATTGTTTTCATTTATATATTTAATAACTGGTTCGTGAACAGATGGATCTACAACCACAACGGATTTATCTTTTACCAACAACCAAATGACGTTATCACTTAAAACTCTAAGTCCGATTATATTTCGAGCTTTATTAAATTCCATTGTTAACTTAGAATGAAGAATCCTTGGAAGAAATTGATCTATGTATACTATAGCTTTACCAAAAGGAGCTCTGTTAAAAGATTCAATTTCAACTTTTAAAAGAGCTGGGTTTGATTTCTCAAATGCGTTGGACGAAAATAATAGATCATTAACCTTTGAATCAAATTGCAAACGGGCAAAAGCTTTATTAGTAAGAAATGGAGATGTTCCTGTTTATGTAAGTTATGGGCAGGCTGATTTGGGTATTGTTGGGTACGACGTTTTACGAGAATCTGAATTAAAAGTTGCAAAGTTATTAGATTTAGGATTTGGAGGTTGTCATATGTCTTTGGCGGTTAAGAAAAATAGCAATTATTCAAAACCAACTGATCTTCCAGCGAATTGTAAAGTAGCAAGTAAATTTATTAAAACAGCAAGATCGTATTTTGAAGAATTAAATATTCCTGTAGAA
>MWOX01000168.1 GCA_002026005.1 Prochlorococcus sp. HOT208_60m_808M21 | reverse complement strand
CTTCTATCTGATTTTTGGCTTCTATTTCGTTGGAAGTTAAAGCCACCAACCAGATTGGCATATTTTTAGGAAACTTTTCCAGCCACAAAAAATCATTTGCCGACAAAGGCAAGTTTAAAAAATACAAGATTGCATCACTTTTCAAAGTTTCTTCTGGAATAACTTGAGAAGAATTGTATTTAGGCAGTTTTTCATATAAATCAAAGTCAAACTTATCTAATTTAAAATGACTTTTTAAAAAAGACTGACAACTTTGATAATCTTTTTGTCCAATGCAACTTATTTTTTCTTTTTCAAATCTATTAAGAATAGATTCAAGTGTTTTTTGTCTTTTTGAATTCTGTTTTTCTAATTCATTTGTTGCTTCAAGTTCTTCAAAAAAATTTAAATCTTCATTGCATAGATTTATCCAACCATCTAAATTATTTGGCTCATTAAATTTAGGCGGACATAATTAGCAATGTAAATATCCCCCCAAACACAACGCAAAAAATCCTATTGAGCCTCCTGCAAAATGAATTAGGTCGCTAACAAACCATTCCCCAAAACCTAATAAAAGTAGAATAATAATTAGATTTTTTTTCGGAAACTTTATGAAATCCTTAAAAAGGTTGTCTTTACTAATATCAAACACAATACTTTATTTTTCTAATTTTATTTTAATGCAAGTTATGAATGAGAAAAGCAAAAATTCATAGGTCGTTAATCAAAAGATAAAAAATTAAGGCTTTTCAAAAGACTTATTGCATAACAAGATGCTAAGTTTATAGACTATTTAAATAATTTAAGAA
>MWOX01000167.1 GCA_002026005.1 Prochlorococcus sp. HOT208_60m_808M21 | reverse complement strand
TTCGCAAGAATCTTTTAACTGCAGAGATAAACCGGTATCAAGTACATCACTACTTGTCATGCCAACATGTATATATCTTCCAGAATCTCCTACAAATTCATTAACACTTGTGAGAAATGCTATAACATCATGTTTAACTTCTTTCTCAATTTCTGTAATTCTAGATTCATCAAACTTTGCATTTGAACGTATCTCTTTCATGGCATTCTCAGGAATTTTCCCCAAAGAAAAATTTGCTTCACATGCAGCTATTTCAACCTTAAGCCAACTCTGGAATTTTGCGTTATCAGTCCAGATTTTCCCCATTTCGGGTAATGTGTAACGCTCGATCACAATTTTTATTAATTATCAATTTAAACTTTATAACCAAAATCGAATTATTGCTCTATACCTTAAAGATGTAATTGCCATTGAAGATATTTGCCTGGCTATTATTTTCTTATGTAACATTTTTGTGGCTAATTAAGAAAGCTTAAATATAAAAATGTTTGCATTTATTCCTTTCGTTAATAATGGGTAATTTTTTAGTTCTTATTTAAAATTGGAAGGTATTAAAGAATTTGGATCTTAATCTTGTAGAAGTTC
>MWOX01000166.1 GCA_002026005.1 Prochlorococcus sp. HOT208_60m_808M21 | reverse complement strand
TTGTGAGTACTTAACTTCTTTTTAATATTCCATTTTTACCACCTTTTTTTTCTAAAAGGCGAATATTATCAATAGTCATAAAAGGATCTAAAGCTTTGAGCATGTCATATAGAGTGAGAAGACCAATTGAAACTGATGTAAGAGCCTCCATCTCAACACCTGTTTTAGAATGAGATTTGCAAAAAGCAATAATTTTAATTGCTTTCATTGATTCACAAATTTCAAAATCAATTGTGATTTTATTCAATGATAAATTATGACAGAGAGGAATAAGTTCTGAGGTTTTTTTTGCACCATTTATTGCAGAAAATCTAGCCGCTGCAAAAATATCACCTTTTTTAATTTTTTCATTATTTATTTTTTCTAAAATTTCTTTGTTTAAATTAATATATCCTTCTGCTAAAGCCTCTCTTTTAGTTTCTACTTTATCTGAAATATCAACTATGTTCATTTCTCCCCTTTCATTAATATGAGTTAAAGATTTATCCATTTCCATTTAGCAATTTATTCAATAATACAAAAAATAAAATTTTAAATAAAGCTAATATCAATTTTTTATACTTAGCATTAATTTATTAATAAAATATCAATTTAATTTTGGTTAACAGTCAATCAAATCATTATTTTAATTTCGAGGATGATTTTATTAAAGACTTAAGATGCATTCCTTTATGTGTAAGAAGGAAACTCGATTTAATTGGAATAAAATTAAAACTTACTCATTGGCAAGATTTTAATTTAATTGAAAAAAATAAGATAGTTGATTGGCCAGATTCAAAAAACGATCTCATTTATTTAAAAACTTTTTTAAAAGAAATTACATCTAATTCAAAATATGGAGAAGCAAAAGAAATAGAAATTTCAATTAATCAACCTTGGCAAAATAAAAATAAAGTTCCTGACCAAGTTTTAAAATCGGCACTAGCAAGGGGAATTAATATTTCAGTTGAAAAATGGAGAAATTTAAACGAATTAGATAGATTTGCTTTTTGCAAATTAGTTAGACCAAGTCATGAACACAACAATTTGGATAGAGCATTTGATGAGATTCTGAAATAAGATTATTGCCTAGTTTGGAACAATTATTACTGAGCATGCTTTTAATTCCGGTTGTTTTGATATCGGGCATGACTTTTCATGCATCAAAGAGTTTACTTCACACATATTTTTTTGACTAAAACCCCAATGCATTGGTAAAAAAACTGTACCTGCTTTAATTTTGTCAGTAATCTGAACTTTTGCTTGAACTTCCCCTCTTTTAGATTTAATTTTTACTATTTCATCATTTTTGATTTTTAAAGATAAAGCATCTTTAGAATTAATTTCCAATAACGGTTCTGGATTCTTTTTTGTAAGTTTTTGAACTTTAGAAGTTCTTGTCATTGTATGCCATTGGCTTAGATATCTTCCAATTGTCAAAATTAGTGGGAACTCATCTGAAGGAGGTTCAGCCAACCCAATAGGATCATCAATACAAAAATTTGCTTTGCCAGTCTCAGTTGGGAAATAACCATCTTCATATAATCTTTTTGAAGATGTACTAGGTACGCTGCCTTTAGGATAAGGCCATTGTTGAGGACCATGATTTTTTAATAATTGATATGATAATCCGCTCATATCGCATAATCTTTTTGTAGTCGTTTTTAAAAATTCATCATAAACTTCCGATGAAGATTCATATTCAAATTGTTTGAAATAGCCTATCTTCTGTCCTAATTCAGCAAATATTTGCCAATCTGGTTTTGAATTTTTATTCGATTCTCTGAAAGATGGGCAAAGGGTTACTCTTCTTTCTGAATTTGTCATAACACCATCTTTTTCGCTCCATTGAGCT
>MWOX01000165.1 GCA_002026005.1 Prochlorococcus sp. HOT208_60m_808M21 | reverse complement strand
TATACAGATGTTTGGTCATCTATGGGCGAAGAAAATCAAAAAGAAGAGAAAGATAAAGACTTTCTTGGATTTACTATTGATCATAATTTAGTAAGAAATGCTGATAATGATGTAATCATTCTTCATTGTCTTCCTGCCTATAGATCTAATGAAATAACTGATGAAGTTTTCGAAAGTAAAAGAAGTAGAATCTTTGATCAAGCAGAAAATAGAATGCATGCTCAACAAGCACTTCTGTCATGCCTTCTTTCATGAAAAGATTGCTATTTACCTTGTAAAGAGGTACAAATGTATTAGTGTAAATTTGTTTTATGGAAACTTCTTCAGAAGATGTTCTTACCCAGGCTCAAAATGAGCTTTATGAATGGATAAAAGATTATATGAAAAACTTTCAACATAGCCCATCAATCAGGCAAATGATGCAAGCTATGGGATTAAAATCTCCTGCTCCAATTCAAAGTCGCTTAAAACATTTGCAAGAAAAGGGGTACATCTCATGGCAAGAAGGTAAAGCAAGAACAATGCAAATAGTTGATGAAATTATAGAAGGTGTTCCAATTATGGGTTCAGTTGCAGCTGGAGGTTTAATTGAAACTTATTCTGATGTTCAAGAGAATTTAGAAATTTCTGATGTTTTAAAAAAGAAAAATGTTTTTGCTCTTACAGTTAATGGAGATTCTATGATAGATGCATGTATTGCAGATGGAGATATGGTTTTGATGGAGCCAATAACAGATTCATACTCTCTTAGAAATGGAACAATTGTTAGTGCAATGGTTCCAGGTTTAGGGACAA
>MWOX01000164.1 GCA_002026005.1 Prochlorococcus sp. HOT208_60m_808M21 | reverse complement strand
AAAATAAGTTCTTTTTAATTATTTCTTGCCAATTTTTGTCTTAATTTTTTGATTCTATCCCTCAAATTTGCTGCTTCTTCAAAATTTAACTCTTTTGCAGCATCTTTCATTTTAATTTCTAACTTTTCTATTAAGTCAGGCAATTCTTCGAGCAAACATTGATTATCACTGGAACTGAGAATTGCGTCAGTTTTGTTATTAACTATATTTATTAAATCTTTAGATAAACCACCAGCATCTAGTCTTCTGGAAAGTTCTAGAAATGATAATATTGAATTTTCTATTTTTTTGCCTGCAGGTTTTGGAGTAATACCATTGACTTGATTATATTTTTTTTGAATAGTTCTTCTTCTTTCAGTTTCAGATATTGCTCTTTTCATTGAATCTGTGAAGTTATCTGCATAAAGCAAGGCAACACCTTCAACATGTCTGGCAGCTCTTCCTATTGTTTGAATCAATGACCTTTCAGCCCTGAGAAAACCTTCTTTATCAGCATCTAAAATGGCAACTAAGGATACTTCAGGAAGATCTAGTCCCTCTCTTAATAAATTAACTCCCACCAAAACATCATATTCGCCCACTCTAAGGTCTTGAATAATTTCAATTCTTTCAATTGAATGGATTTCGGAATGCAAATATCTAACTCTTACTTTATTTTCAGATAAAAAATCAGTTAGATCTTCAGCCATTCTCTTAGTAAGTGTTGTCACGAGCACTCGTTGATTCTTTTCAGCTCTAATTCTTACTTCAGA
>MWOX01000163.1 GCA_002026005.1 Prochlorococcus sp. HOT208_60m_808M21 | reverse complement strand
TGTTTTTTCTTTTAAAAAAAACATATTTTTAAATACTTTTTATGATCAAATTATTCTTATAAAACTTGAATATTTAATCTAATTTATAATAGTATCTTTTATTTATCAAACTTTAAATTTATTTAATTCTTATTCAGGTAATGATAATTTTTATCTAAACGTAATAGCGTTTATTAATAAATCAATTCGGTAATAAATTAAGGTGTTTGTTATTTATTTTGATAATGCATTAATAAAATAGTTCTGCTAGATATCTTGGAATATATTATAAGCAATTATCAAAAGCCTAATAGAGTAGTTAAAAAAAAAATAATAAGAGAAATTATGTTTAAAAAAAAGTTATAATTGGAGATGATCTTTTGATAATTTTTATCATGTCTCTTGAAAGTCAGACTCTTTATTATAATTGCCGCTATTTCTCTCGCTATACATCAATCTTATTAAAGATCCAATTTTGTCAACCCTGTGAACGCATAATTCTAGGTTTTCAATTTGCTTTGAAAGCTTCCCAAACCAAATATATTGTGAACCCAAAAAGCCCTTCTTTAGTAAATTTTTATGAGCCAATTTATATTTATTTTCTATAACAAAAGTATCTAGGACCAAATTTTTGATATCTTTTATATTACTAGCTGGGTACTTAATTTTTAAGGCATTCTTGATTTTTTGCATCTGCCTAATTTCTTTTAAGCTCGAAGGCCTATCAGGATCGATAATGTAATAAGGCTGAATTGTGCATGCTTCTCTTGAAGCCTGTATCATCCGAAATGTTGAATCCCATCCACCAGTCCAGAGAATGTTAACGTATTTAGGTTGTTTTTTTATTTTAATTTCTAAACCATTCATTTTTTTAAAAGAGCTCTTAAGCAACCTAATCAAGTAAGTTTTACAGTTACATTTTAAGATAGCGGAACATTAGAGTTGCAAGCAAAATTTTTTGTCCAACATCTTAATCACATAAATTTTTATGTATTTTCGACTCATTTGTTATATTCCGCTTGGCTCTATCAGTATTTTCTAAACTTATACCAATTAAGTCATTTAAATTATTATATTTCAATAAGATCTCCAATCTTTTTATTCCATGCAATAGGTTTGAAGATTTTTATTCCCCCTCCAGGATAAAATGTTATTTCCCCAAATTTAACTTCTGGAATTGAATATAAGTCTATTCTTACAAACCTTATTCCTTGAGAGAGTTTCTTTGCCACATTAATCATCTCTTTCAAATTTTTTGGCTTTTCTATATTAGAAGCTTTTTCAGTGTTATCAAATCTACTTATAGGCATCAATTCCCATTTAGTTGTAAAGAAAGCCTGTTTCATTACTGATGATTTGTCTACATTAACCAAAATTATTTTTGGTACTCCATTAAAACAAAGAAATTTATAATCATTAGGTGCTTTACCTTCC
>MWOX01000162.1 GCA_002026005.1 Prochlorococcus sp. HOT208_60m_808M21 | reverse complement strand
TAATTAAAAAGAACTTATTTTTCTAATTCGAAATGATTATGAATAGCATTAACTGCTTTGTCACAATCTTTTTCTAAGACAATACATGAAGTCCTAATTTCACTCGTGGCAATCATTTCAATATTGATATTTTGGTCAGCCAATGCTCTAAATATTTTTCCAGCCGTCCCAACCTTAAATGCCATTCCCGCTCCTACAGTACTTACTTTTGCTATAGCAGGGCCATCTTCAATGTATGATCCGGGTAATTTTTTTGTTAAGGCTTCAAAAACTAAGTTAGCTTTTTCTCTATCTTGTTTATTCATTGTAAGACTAATATCCTTAGTTTTTAAAGTGGAAATTCTTTCAGACTGAACAATAGTATCGATAAGTAAATTATTTTCAGCTAATGCTAAACATATCGATGCTGCTACACCTGGACGATCAGGCAGTTTTCGAAAGCTTACCTGAACTTGGTTTTTATCTAATGCAATTCCTCTTACTTCAGGTTGATCTTGTTTTTTATTGATTGGATTAACAAATATTTGTGTATCGGATAACTTAAATTTCTCGGCAACAAATCTAATAGCTTTTGGTATATTATTAATTTCAATTACACAGCTGACTTTAATTTCACTAGTAGCTATTAACCTAACGTTTATATTAGCTTGAGATAAAGTATCAAATAAATCAGCTGAAACACTAGGTCTGCCCATAATGCCTGCTCCTTGAATACTTAATTTTGTCATGTTGGTTTTTAAGTTAAATTCTCCCCCTAATTGACTAGTTATAAGTTCACATTGTTCTGCAGTCTTTTTTACTTCTAATTCACCAACAGTAAACGTAATATCGTTTTTATTTCCATCATTTGTCGCTTGTATTATTAAATCTACGTTAATACTTGCTTCTGAAAGTTTTTCAAATATTTGCGCAGCAATCCCAGGCCTATCAGGAATATTTGAGAGACTGAATACTGCTTGGTTTTCTAATACTTCAAGACTATTGACTGTTTTTGTTAATTCTAAGCTTCCTCTTTTTAGCGGGAGAGGTTGGATTTGACTTTCTAGGAGAGTCCCACTAGAGTCACTTTGACTTGATGTGACACACAATTTAATTCCATAATTGCGAGCAATTTCTACTGCTCTTGGATGCAGAACTGAAGCACCAACGCTTGCAAGTTCAAGCATTTCCTCGCAGCTAATTTCATCTAAGAGTTTTGCATTAGGAACAATCCTTGGATCAGTAGTAAGAACCCCTGGAACGTCTGTATAAATTTCGCAAGTCTCAGCTCCTAAAGCTGTTGATAAAGCTACCGCGGAAGTATCTGAACCACCTCTACCCAAAGTTGTAATTTCCATTGAACCCGTATGGCTTAATGTTGTTCCTTGAAATCCAGCTACGACAACTACAAAACCCTGATTTAAATAATTTTTGATCCTTTCTGTTTTAATATCCAGAATTCTTGCTTTCCCATGAATTGATTCAGTAATAATTCCAACCTGGCTACCAGTCATTGAAATTGCAGGTATTCCGTATTCGTTTAATGCCATTGAGAGAAGAGCTATGGTTACTTGCTCTCCAGTTGAGAGAAGCATATCCAATTCTCTTCGATTAGGATTTTTACTAATTGATTCCGCTAAACAATTTAAATCATCTGTAGTTTGCCCCATCGCAGAGACAACCACGACAATTTCATTCCCTGCTTCTTTACTTTGACAAATGCTACTTGCAATATTTTTAATTTTTTTAATATCACCGACAGAAGTACCGCCAAATTTTTTTACTAGTAAAGCCATATTTAAATGATAATGTAAATTCTTAAACTTATAATTTGGTTAACTTAAATTAATTAATTTCTCTGTAAAAACATTTATAGGATTATTACCTTGTTTTAGTAATGATTCAATATCTAGTAAGTTACTCATTAAATTAATTAAATATTCTTGAGATACATTTTTGACTTTTTTTCGAATAAAAAAAATTCTTTTTGGATTAGAAATGCCTGCAAGATTACAAATCTTTTCTGCATTATCGTTACCTGAATTAACAGCTAGTTTTATAATGGTATGAATTCTTATTTGACTAATTAAACCTGCATTTAGTCTTAAAGCAGGTTCTCCTTTCTGTAAAGAATAATTTATTTCAATGAGGCTTTCATTAATATTTTTTTGTAAGAGAAGATCAATGATTTTGAAAATATTGGATTGATGATCACTAAATATTTTTTTTACATCAATACTTGTAAGAAAAAGTTGTGAATTCGAATCACTTGATACTGCAGAGATGTATGTTTTAGCTTTAGCTAATTCATTTATTAGTTTAAAGCTGTCATTACCAACTGAATCAATAATTAATTCAGTTGCATTTTTGTCAATTTTGATATTCATTTCATTTGCGGCATCTTCTAAAAATCTTTTTTGGCCCTCATAGTCCCAGATTTCTGGTAAAGAAAATGATTTTTCTTTGGCTAAATTATTTTTGATAAGTTTTTGTAAAAATTTAGTACTCTTTAGTCTTGAGTCTGGTTTTTTTGTATTTTGCAAAATGAAATAAGTATTTTGAGGTATACAGTCATAAATTTTTTCAAATTTAGTTCTTAGATCTTCATTTTTGGCAGTAAAAATGGGATTATTTTTCAATGTAACTATTCTGTATCCATCTCCAAAAGGAGGTGTAAGTACTTCATCAAAAGCTTTATTGACTTGCTCATCATCATCTCCATTTAAATTAGTTACGTTTATTTCTTTCCATTCTTTGGATACTTCCTTATCAATTAATTTTTGAATAAAAGTATTTTGAGCATTTAGATCATTACCCCATAATATTTGTATTGGCATAATAGCTCAATAAAAACCATATATTAACTATGATTACTTCTAACACAAATTAAATTTAATGGTAATAGATCATCCAATTTTTTTGGAAAGCATCAGATTCATAAGATCTC
>MWOX01000161.1 GCA_002026005.1 Prochlorococcus sp. HOT208_60m_808M21 | reverse complement strand
AAGATTAAAGAGAAAACCTAACAGAACCGAATTAGGCATGTTTGGGGTTATGTGGTCCGAACATTGTTGTTATAGAAATTCAAAACCTTTACTATCTAAGTTTCCCACTAAAGGAAAGAATATTTTAGTTGGACCTGGAGAAAATGCTGGCGTTATTGATGTAGGAAATAATCAAAAACTTGTTTTTAAAATAGAAAGTCATAATCATCCTTCTGCTATTGAACCTTTTCAAGGTGCAGCAACAGGTGTAGGAGGAATTTTAAGAGATATATTCACGATGGGTGCTAGGCCAATTGCAGTCTTGAATTCATTGAGATTCGGCAACCTTGATAAATCATCAAATGTTGATTTATTACGAGGAGTTGTATCAGGTATTTCACATTATGGGAATTGCGTAGGTGTGCCGACTGTTGGAGGTGAAATTGACTTCGATGATAGTTACTCTGGAAATCCTCTAGTGAATGTTATGGCTTTAGGACTTTTAGAAACTGAGGAAATCGTTTGTTCTGGAGCTAAAAATGTAGGATCACCAGTGTTATATGTTGGTAATACAACTGGCAGAGATGGTGTTGGTGGTGCTAGTTTTGCTAGTTCAGAATTAACTACAACTTCATTGGATGATAGACCTGCTGTTCAGGTAGGTGATCCATTTATTGAGAAAAGTCTTATTGAAGCTTGTTTGGATGCTTTCAAAACAGGTGATGTAATTGCAGCTCAAGATATGGGTGCTGCAGGTTTAACATGCAGTAGCGCAGAAATGGCCGCAAATGGAAATTTAGGGATATCTATCGATTTAGATTTGGTCCCTTCTAGAGAAGATGATATGTCCTCATACCAGTATTTATTATCTGAATCGCAAGAAAGAATGTTGTTTGTCGTTAAAGAAGAAAAAATTAATGATCTTATTGAAAAATTTAATAAATGGGGATTATATGCCAGTGTTATTGGTGAAGTGATAGGAACTAATGAAGTAATTATTTCTCATAAAGGTAAAATTGTGGCTCAAATACCTACTTCTGCCTTATCTGATGATACTCCTGTCAATTTTCACAATGTGATTAATAACCCACCAGAAGATCTTTTAAATAAATGGGAATGGAAAGAAAATGATTTACCAGAAATTCATGAGCAAAAAATATTTTCATTGAAGGAAAATAAGAATTTTTCTTTTTCAGAAATCATTTTAAAACTACTCTCTAATCCATCAATAGCTTCTAAACGATGGATTTATAAACAATATGATTCTCAAGTTCAGGCAAATACAGTTTTTAAACCTGGAAAATCAGATGCAGCAGTAGTAAGACTAAGGGAACAAAATAAAAAAAATAAAAGTAAAGTATTTTCTGGTGTCGCTGCTTCAGTTGATTGCAATAGTAGATGGGTTGCGCTTGATCCTTTTAGAGGATCTATCGCTGCCGTTGCAGAGTCCGCAAGAAATGTTAGTTGTGTTGGTGCTGAACCAGTAGCAATTACAAATAATTTAAATTTTTCTTCCCCTGAGAATGAAATAGGATATTGGCAACTTTCATCTTCATGTAATGGAATTGCTGAAGCCTGTAAAGCTTTAGAAACTCCTGTTACAGGAGGTAATGTATCTTTATATAATGAATCCAAAAATAAAGATAATCTAATTACTCCTATCAATCCTACACCTGTTATTGGAATGGTAGGAAAGATAGATAATGTCGAAAAAGCTATAAGTAGTGAATGGAAAAATATTGAAGATGAAATCTGGTTAATTGGCTCTTCCAAATCAGAAATAAAAATTGCAGCTAGTTCTTATCTGGAATATTTTCATGGAGAAATTACAGGTCGGCCTCCAAAAATAGATTTGTTGGATGAAAAGTTTTGCCAGAGTTTTTTAAGAAATGCGATTTTAAAGAGTCTTGTAGTCTCTTCGCACGATATCAGCGACGGAGGTTTAGCTATAGCTATAGCAGAGTCTTGCATTTTGTCCTCAAGGGGTGCAACTATAGAATTAGAGAAAGATGTAAATAGAGTTGATAATTTATTGTTTGCCGAAGGGGGGTCAAGAATTATTTTTTCAATTAGTAAAATGAAACAAAATGAATGGCTTAATTATTTAAAACAAAATCAAATAAATTACCCATCAAGTGTTTATGTTAAAAAAATAGGATACGTATCTAGTGACACGCTAAAGATAAAAATCAACGATAAAAATATTTGCAATATTAGGGTTGAGGAATTAACCGAAAAATTTAATAATAGTATTTCAGATTACTTTTAAATATGAAAAACATTTCTCAACTATTAATCCTTTTAAGATATTAAGTTATGTGCGGAATAGTTGGAATTGTTTCTTCAAATGATGTAAATCAACAAATTTACGATAGTCTTTTGCTTTTGCAACATAGAGGTCAAGACTCAACAGGTATAGCAACAATGGAAAATACTGTTTTTCATATACATAAGGTTAAAGGTCATGTTAATACTGCTTATAGAACAAGAGATATGAGGAATTTAATTGGCAAAATTGGATTGGGTCATGTTAGGTATGCAACAAAGGGATCAGCAGAAAGTGTAGAAGAAGCACAGCCTTTTTATGTTAATGCTCCTTATGGAATTGTTTTGATACATAATGGAAATTTGACTAATACCAGAGATTTAGAAAAACAGTTATTTAATATCGACAAGCGGCATACAAATTCTTCAAGTGATACTGAAATGTTGTTAAATGTATTTGCGACAGAATTACAAGAACAAATTCATAATCAAGAATTAGAACCTGATCTTATTTTTAATGCGGTCAGATCTTTACATAAAAGAATTCAGGGGTCATATGCTTCAATTGCGTTAATTTCAGGACATGGTTTATTAGCATTTAGAGATCCTTTTGGAATTAGGCCTTTAGTCATAGGAAAAAGACTTTCATTAACCACAAAAAAAGAAGAATGGATGGTTGCAAGCGAATCTTTAGTACTTGAGAATAATGACTATGAAGTAGTGAGAGATGTAGATCCAGGAGAAGCTGTTTTCATAAATCTTAATGGGGAGTTTTTCTCTAAGCAATGTTCTGAAAATCCAATGTTATTTCCCTGTGCTTTTGAATATGTATACTTAGCTAGGCCAGATTCAATTATGAATGGAATTTCAGTCTATAAAGCTCGTTTAAAAATGGGAGATTATTTAGCAGAAACAATAAAAGAAACAATCAATTCTGGAGATATTGATGTAGTTATGCCTATTCCTGATTCTTCTCGACCCGCGGCAATGCAAGTTGCAAGACAGTTAGGGATAGAATATAGGGAAGGTTTTTTTAAAAATAGATATGTTGGCAGAACATTTATAATGCCTGGTCAGCAGAAACGTAAGAAATCTGTAAGGCAAAAATTAAATGCCATGAGTGCAGAGTTTAAAAATAAAAATGTATTAATTGTTGATGACTCGATAGTAAGAGGTACTACTTCAAAAGAAATTGTCCAGATGGCTAAAGATGCAGGAGCAAATAAAGTTTTTTTTACATCAGCAGCTCCTCCTGTTCGTTATCCTCACGTTTATGGAATTAATATGCCTAATAGAGATGAATTAATAGCTCACAATAGGACAATAAGTGAAATCGCTGATAAACTTGAAATTGATAACCTTGTTTATCAAAGTATTGAAAGTTTGCGTAAATCTATAATTGGTGATTCTCCTATTAAAGGTTTAGAGATGAGTTGTTTTACTGGTGATTATGTAACTGGAACAGTAAATCAAGAATACTTAAATTGGGTTGAAAATGAATATCAATCTTAGTCGAGAAAGTTTTCAAGTCGGAAACAATTTTCAAGGTATTCATCATTATCTAATTTTAAAAAATCAATTAAAAAGGTTGATTTATTGGATTTGAAATTTAATTTATTTAGGTCTAATCTTGCAGATTTATTTTTATTAGTTTCAATATCAAGGTAATGGTTACTTGCCATTATTTTGAGGAAGTAATCGTTTTTAAGTTGGGTTTTTTCATTCAAATATCCCAAACTGTATTCATTTGAGCAGTAAATTTCATTACTACTTATGCAAAAGACTTTTCCTTGTTTAGATATTAAAAAAATATTTTCTCCATCATTAAATGTACAACAAGAAACGATTTTTTCAGATGGTAAAAGTTTTGCAATTATTAATCCTTGGGATTGTTTAGAAGTTGGCGTTAAAAATTTATTTGATAAATTAAATTTAAAAATTCTTCCTATCGAGGTTAATATTATCAAATCTTTCTCTGCATTAGAAATAAAAGAATCAATTGTTTTTAAATTATTTTTTAATTTTGTAATAGTGAAAGATCTATTGCTTTTAATCATATCTTCATCAAATAAAACTTTTTTAAATCTTCCATCTGAATTTAATATGCATAAATAATTTTTAATGTCTTTTTTAATTGAGTGAAAATTTATTATTTCACTAGGATGAATATT
>MWOX01000160.1 GCA_002026005.1 Prochlorococcus sp. HOT208_60m_808M21 | reverse complement strand
GTTGTTGAATAAACCTTCTAAATAGTTAAACACCCTTTTTAACTTAATATTTATTACGGTCATATTCAAATTTTGATTGATGAAAATAGTTCCAAGCGAATTCTCAAATTCAGCTTGGAACTGTTTTATTTTTGCCAAAGAAATTGCTTATAAAAATTATCAACAAAACGTAGACTCTGATAATTTATTATTAGCTCTTATAAAGAAGGATAATATTACAAAAATAATTTTTAAAAAAAACAATGTAAACCTAAAAGATCTTGAGAGGAAAATAATTTTTTCATTAAATGCGAAGGCAAAAATGAAAAATAAACAAGATAATTTATATATTGGTGAGACTCTTCACAAAATATTTTTGAAGGCGAATGATATTAAAAATACTTTAAATGAGGTAGTGATATCAACAGAACACTTAGTTTACGGTTTCACTTATGATAATAATTATGGATTTCAAATTTTAAATCAAAAAGGTATTCCAGAATTTCTTGAAATTATAAAGAAAATGAAGTCAGATCCGGCAGTAAAAAATGAATTTAATAGTTGTAATGAGTCTTTGGAAAAATATGGTATTGATCTAACTCAATCTGCACGAGATGGGATTTTAGACCCAGTTATTGGTAGGGATGAAGAGATTAGAAGAACAATTCAAATATTGAGTAGAAGAACAAAAAATAATCCAGTTCTTATTGGAGAACCTGGGGTTGGCAAAACAGCCATTGTAGAAGGGTTAGCTCAAAGAATTATTAATGGCGATGTACCTTCTGCGCTACAAGATAGGAAACTAATTTCATTAGATATGGGTTCACTTTTAGCTGGAGCAAAATATCGTGGAGAATTTGAAGAAAGAATAAAAAATATTCTAAAGAAAGTGAAAGAATCAGACGGTAAGATTATTCTTTTTATTGATGAAATTCATACGGTAGTTGGTGCAGGCGCTAGTGCAGGTTCTTTAGATGCAAGCAACCTATTAAAACCAATGCTTGCGAGAGGAGAACTTAGATGTATTGGTGCTACAACTATTAATGAACATAAACAAAATATAGAAAAAGATCCTGCTTTAGAACGAAGATTTCAAAAGATAAAAGTTGATGCTCCTTCAATAAATGATACTGTATCAATTTTAAGAGGATTGAGAGAAAGATACGAAGTTCATCATAGTGTGAGAATTTCTGATAATGCTTTAGTTGCTGCTGCAACCCTTAGCGAAAGATATATTAACGATAGATTTCTTCCTGACAAAGCAATAGATCTAATCGATGAAGCAGCCTCAAGATTAAATATGGTAATAACTTCGAAACCTGAAGAAATTGATGAAATTGATCGAAAAGTTCTACAGTTTGAGATGGAAAAATTATCTTTAAAAAGAGAAACGGATGATTTTTCTATAGAAAGATTAAAAAAAATCAATAATGAACTTATATCCCTTAAAGATAAACAGGCAGAATTAGGCGCTCAATGGAAAAAAGAAAAAGATGAAATTGACGAGATTAGCACCATAAAAGAAGAAATTGAATCTGTTCAATTGCAAATAGATCAAGCCAAAAGGAGTTTTGACCTCAACAAAGCAGCAGAATTAGAATTTGGAACTTTAAATTCTTTGCAAAAAAAATTGAAAGGGAAAAGTGAGTCTCTAATAAATTCCCAAAAAAATGGAGATACAAGTCTTTTAAGACAAGAGGTAACTTCAGATGATATTGCAGAAGTTGTCTCAAAGTGGACCTCTATTCCAGTACAGAATTTAAACCAATCAGAAAAAGATAAACTCTTGAGCCTCGAGTCAATCCTTAAAGAAAAAATTATTGGTCAAGATAGTGCAATTAGGGCTGTTGCAGATTCCATTAAGAGATCAAGGACTGGTCTAAATGATCCAAGCAAGCCATTAGCCAGTTTTCTCTTTTTAGGTCCAACTGGTGTTGGGAAAACAGAGCTAAGTAAAGTAACAGCCAAAATAATATTCGATTCAAATTCTTCAATTACAAGACTGGATATGTCTGAATATATGGAAAAGCATTCAGTGAGCAAAATTATAGGTGCGCCTCCTGGATATTTAGGTTTCGAATCAGGCGGTCAACTAACTGAAGCTGTACGCAAAAATCCTTATTCATTAATACTCCTAGATGAAATAGA
>MWOX01000016.1 GCA_002026005.1 Prochlorococcus sp. HOT208_60m_808M21 | reverse complement strand
ATTTGATTCTCTTTTTTACCAGATTCAATAAATAATTTTTTAGATTTCTTAATTAAGTTATCAGAGTTTGATGGGTAGATATCTAGTTTAAGGTTATTTGCTAATTTAAGGTATGAAGAACTTTCTTTATATTTTTTTCTCTTATGTAGAATGTTTGCTCTTGTGAAGTAAATATCAACTTTCTCTTTTTTTGATTTATTCATTAAAAAATCTTCGGAGAAGATCTGATCTTGCCATATTTTGTTTTCATCGGAATATTTAATTCTAGATAGTAAATAATATGCTCTTACCAAATGAGGATTAAGTTCAATTGCTTTGCGATATGATTTTTCTGCATCTTTTAAGTTTCCTAAATCATTTAATATAACTCCCAGATTGGAATGAGCATTTGCGTAATTAGGATTAAGTTCAATAACTTTGCGATATGATTCTTCTGCGTCTTTTAAGTTTCCTAAATCATTTAATAAAACTCCCAAATTGTAATGAGCATTTGCATAATTAGGATTAAGTTTAATCGCTTTGCGATATGATTTTTCTGCATCTTTTAAGTTTCCTAAATCATTTAATATAACTCCCAGATTGGAATGTGCTTTTACCAAATTAGGATTAAGTTCAATTGCTTTGCGATATGATTTTTCTGCATCTTTTAAGTTTCCAAGATCCTTTAAAATTGTTCCCAGATTGGAATGTGCTTCTACAAAATTAGGATTAAGTTCTATTGCTTTGCGAAATGAGATTTCTGCTTCTTTTAAGTTGCCAAGATCTTTTAAGATGATTCCATAATTAGAAAACACTCTTGGATCGTTCCATCCTACTTTAATTATTTGTTGATAATATTTTATCGCTTCTGGGATGTTACCCCTTAAATGTAATTTTATTGCTTGATTAATTATTTGTTCTTTAGAAAGTTTAGTATTCTTATTTTTTTTCTTTTTATAAGAATCTCCAAAACCGTTCATCTTAAGAAATAATATTTAATCATTTCTTCATAGTAATATAAGATTTTATACAAAAGGGAGAATAGGAATTTGTTTTGAAGAAGTAGTTATTGAAAGTGGGATAATGATTGACGCAAAACTAATGACAAAGTGACTGATGAAATCTATGAAAAACTGGGGTAGAATTATCAAAGATTATGAGTTGCGATGATAGAAAATTCCTACTTAGGTTTGCTGCGAGTTTGCTGCGAAATTACTCTATTGAAAGAAACCAATCATACCAGTCGTTTTCAAGGGGTAAAAAATGCCTTTTCTATTGAGTGGGAGTAAGTTAACAAATTTTCTAAAAAATTTAATACTCTTATGTTATGTAGGAAAATTTTTAAAATTAGATACCAATTGTAATGAGCGAGATTATTAAATTAAGTAGATCTACTGTTGAGAAATATCTTAGTTGTCCGAGATGTTGTGTACTTGATAAAAAATATAAAATAAAACCACCATCATTACCATTTACTTTAAATATCGCTGTAGATAATTTGTGTAAAAATGAATTTGATTATTACAGAAAAATTCAGGAGCCTCATCCTTTATTTATTGAATATGACATTAATGCTGTTCCTTTTAAACACAAAGATTTAGAACGTTGGAGAAGTAATTTTCAAGGGATAAGATATAAGTCAATGGAACATAATTATGATTTTGGCGGAGCTGTGGATGATATTTGGCAGAAAAAAAATGGTGATCTTATTATTGTTGATGTAAAAGCAACATCTAGAAATAATTTTGATTGGTCTGAGACATTTAATAAATACGACTATGCAAAAGCTTACAAGAGACAATTAGAAATGTATCAGTGGTTATTTAAAAAAAATGGTTTTCAAGTAGCTAATGAAGCTTATCTTTTATATTTCAATGGAAAGAAAAATGAAGAGTTATTTAACAACCAATTAAATTTTGACGTACATCTAATTAAATTAGATTGTTCTACTACGTGGGTAGAAAATAAGATAATTGATACGGTCAATTTATTGCGCTCGGATGTTTTCCCAAAACCTTCTTTAAATTGTGAATACTGTAATTATTTAAAGAAGCGTTGGCAGTTATCGATAAATTAATATTCATTAGGATAATTTTTCTATATTTCTGGAAAAA
>MWOX01000159.1 GCA_002026005.1 Prochlorococcus sp. HOT208_60m_808M21 | reverse complement strand
AATTCAACTTGGTCGCCAATCTCAGCATCAATACCAGCAAAGGAATTTCTGTAAAGCGTTCTTGAAGCGTGCCACCAGTGGCCAAACAAGAATAGCAATCCGAAACATAAATGTGCATATGTAAACCACGCTCTTGGTGAGCTTCGGAATACACCGTCAGATTTATAAGTCTCTCTGTCAAACTTGAATGCTTCTCCAAGTTGAGCCTTTCTAGCTAGTCTTTTAACTACTGCAGGATCAGTAAATGTTTGACCATTAAGATCTCCTCCATAGATAGTCGCAGTAATTCCAGTCTGTTCAAATGAATACTTTGCTTCAGCTCTTCTAAACGGAATATCTGCTCTTACATTACCCTCTTTGTCTTCAAGGATGACAGGAAAGTTTTCAAAGAAATTAGGTATTCTTCTAACTTCTAACTCGTTACCTTCTTTGTCTTGAAAAGCAATATGACCTTGCCAGCCAGTTGGTAAACCGTCTCCATTAACGAGAGCTCCAACTCTGAATAGTCCCCCTTTTGCAGGACTATTGCCAACATAATCATAGAAGGCCAGTTTCTCTGGAATAGATGCATATGCCTCTTCTTTGGTGGCACCATCATCTATTGCAGCTTGAACCCTTCTATTAATTTCAGTCTTAAAATAGCCTGAATCCCATTGATATCTGGTAGGACCAAATAATTCGACTGGAGTAGTCGCTGAACCGTACCACATTGTTCCTGAAACAACGAAAGAAACAAATAAAACAGCAGCCAAAGCACTAGCTAAAACTCCTTCAAGACTTCCAAGTTTTAATGCTCTGTAAAGTCTTTCTCCGGGCCTATTGGTGATGTGGAAAATACCTCCAATAATTCCCATAAGTCCAGCAGCGATATGATTAGCAACAATTCCTCCTGGATTAAAGGGGTTAAAACCTTCTACTCCCCAGGAAGGTGCTACAGGTTCTACATGACCAGTTAAGCCATAAGGATCCGAAACCCAGATTCCTACATTTGCACAATGAAAAGCTCCAAAACCAAAGCATGTAAGTCCAGCTAGGAGAAGGTGAATTCCGAATATTCTTGGCAAATCAAGAGCAGGTTCGCCAGTTCTTGAATCTTCCCAGAGATCCAAATCCCAGTATGTCCAGTGCCAAATGGAAGCCAACATCAGAAGCCCACTAAATACTATGTGTGCTGCTGCAACACCTTCAAAACTCCAGAATCCAGGATCAACTCCTGTAGCACCCGTAATATCCCATCCGTTCCAACTACTTGTGATACCAAGTCTTGCCATGAAAGGCATAACGTACATCCCCTGTCTCCACATTGGATTGAGAACAGCATCAGAAGGATCAAAAATGGCTAATTCATAAAGAGCCATAGAACCGGCCCAGCCGGCTAATAATGCAGTATGCATAAGATGCACAGCGAGTAGTCGACCTGGGTCATTAATAACTACCGTGTGAACTCGATACCAAGGCAATCCCATCGGTTAATTTCTAGTAACTATGCTGAATAAACAGCTAAACATCACGATAGTAAGGGTTTTTTAGGCTTTGAGGGATTTTTGTAAATAAATTTATTTTCTTGCAAAAATTGGGCAAATCAGTTTGCAGGACAAGGTTTACAAGGAATTTTCAGCTAAAAATTGTTAATATTTTGGTCACAATTCTCAAAGTAAAACGCCAAAATAAGAAAAATAACTAAAAAAATGGCAACTATCAGATTTATCCGTGAGGATTTAGAAGTCCAATGCAATCCTGGAGAAAATTTAAGGGAATTGGTAATGAAAGAGAACTTACAACTTTATGGATTGAAAGGTATTTTAGGAAATTGCGGCGGGGCAGGACAATGTAGTACTTGTTTTATTTCAGTTGAAGGTGGAAATAAAAATTCCTTGAGCCCTCTTACATCCGTTGAAGAAGAAAAACTAAAAAATAGACCAGAAAATTGGCGACTTGCATGCCAAACATTGATTAAATCCTCTTCAGTAATTTTAACAAAACCACAATCCCCCCCCTCAAATTTGGAAGAACTAAAAAAAATTAGTGAAAATAAAAAATTACCTCGCTAAATTGTTTAAGACTGTTAATCTGTTTATAAAATTTGTTTATTTTTCCACTTTATTCCAAGTTATATGTCTATAGTCTTATTACGTAATTATCGAACTACTTATTAAATGGAAACAACTAACTTTGGATTCGTAGCTAGTCTGTTATTTGTAGGGGTGCCAACAATATTCCTAATAGGTTTATTTATTTCTACTCAAGATGGTGAAAAATCTAGCTTCTACTCTGACTCTAGTAAAGGTAGACTTGGACCTAAACGCTAAAGCTTTAATAAATGCTTAGCATTTCTTTAGAAGAATTTTTAATTTGGAAAAAAAAGCAACTTTCTAAAGGAGGCGATCAACAATCCTTTGCTATTTTACTTGATTGTATAGGCGGATTATCTGCTAGTGATTTAAACCTGATGAGTATAAATCTTGAAGGAAAATTACATTTAAAAAATAAATTAGACTTCTTGGAATCTGTTTGGGATGACCATTTGTTAAATTTTTGCCCAATTCAATACCTTTGTGGAATAACTTTTTGGAGAGACTTAAAATTAAAAGTTACAAATAAAGTACTTATTCCGAGACCAGAGACAGAGCTTATAATAGATATTGTCTTCAATTTATTTCGAAGGAAGTCAGAGAAATTATTTTTTACTGAATTAGGAACTGGTTCAGGCGCTATAAGTATTGCGTTGGCATTGGCTTATCCATCGAGCGATGGAGTAGCTACTGATATAGATCAAGACGCATTAGAAATAGCTACTAAAAATTTTATAAATTCTTCCAAACAATCGAACTTGAAATTTTATTGTGGAAATTGGTGGTCACCTCTTGAAAGCTTTAAAGGAAAAATAGATCTCGCTATTTCAAACCCGCCATATATTCCTAAAGATACCTATGACAAATTACCCAAAGAAGTTAAAAATTTCGAACCTAAGGTTGCTTTATTAGGCGGCGAAGATGGTTTAACACATATTAGGAAAATAATACAAAAAGCACCATTATTCTTAAAGGAGAAGGGCTGGCTAATTTTAGAGAATCATTTTGATCAAGGTGAACAAGTGAAACAACTACTTCTTAAAAATCAATTTACATCAATAGAAATTGTGAAAGACCTCTCAGGTATTGGTAGGTTTACTATTGGAAGATATAAATAAATTAATATATGTTCATAATCTAAATGAATTTAGTAGACTGTAAATCCGCCTTGAAGACTCTTAAAAGTGGTTTACCTATAATTTTCCCAACTGATACGTTACCTGCAATTGGATGCTTGCCAAAATTTTCAAATACTATTTATGAGTTTAAAAAAAGAGATAGAGACAAACCCTTAATTCTTATGGGATCAGAATACAAACAATTAATCGATTATGTTCACGAATCAGCAAAGGAAGATTACAAAAATATAGCTTCAAAATATTGGCCTGGAGCTCTGACATTGGTTATTCCTGCTTCAGAAAAGCAGACTACAATCCTCACAAGCAATGATCTTACTCTTGGGTTGAGGATTCCAAATTCATATATGGCTCAATCTCTCATGAGGGAAACAGGCCCGTTGTTAACTTCAAGTGCAAATATTTCAGGTTTTAAAGGATCAACTACAGTTGAAGGGATTGCTCTAGACTTCCCTTCTGTAAAAATTTTGGGCCCTATCCCCTGGGGAGAAAGAAGTGGAAAAGCTAGTACTATTATATTTTGGAAGAAAAGTGGAGATTGGAGACTAATTAGAGAAGGAGAAGTATCAGTTAGGGAATTGTTTTAATGTTTTTATTGTTATTTTTTGTTTTATTAATTCAATTTTCTACATATTGGATATTTGAACCACTTGCATCTTTTTTAGAGTACGTTCTCGAAATAAGGTTGTTTCCTATCATTGCTCTGATAGGTTTTTTCTTTCTATTTTCAGCAAAGAATATTGATCAGAATTAAATAAATCAAAATGCCGGCTAACAGATTTGAACTGATGACCTTCGCTTTACAAAAGCGCTGCTCTACCGCTGAGCTAAGCCGGCAATCTCTTCATCTTACAATCAGATAGGGTTAATTATCAGTATTTTTTTAGCTTTTTATAAATTTATTACTTTTAGATATCTTTGTTAGATTTATCAGCCTTGTCAGTTTTATCAGTTTTTTTGAATTTTATTTCTCCTGAAATAGTTCTTTTGATTGGTAAATTGGCAACTAATGCAGTCATTCTATCCTCAGTCTCTAAACTTACTGCTACTTCATCAAAATCAATCTCAACATATTTAGCAACAACATCAAGAATTTCTTTCCTCATTTTATCTAAAAGATCAGTTGTTAAGGAACTCATATCAACTCTGTCATGAGCAAGTACAAGTTGTAATCTTTCTCTAGCTGTATTTGCACTAGACGTTTCTCTGCCTAGTAATTTATTTATAAGATCTCTGAGAGTCATCATTTTAAAATACCTTTGTTTGCATTAATCTCATGAATTTATCCTTGAGACTTTTGCCTTCTTTTTTTGGATCGATAATTGGGACATCTTTATTTGTAAGTCTTTGAGAAACATTCAAATAACATCTTTTGGCAGGAGATCTACCATCTGAAAGTGTTAGTGGCTCTCCTCTATTTGTGCTTATTATTACCTGTTCATCTTCTAAAACAATACCTAATAAGGGCAAAGAAAGGATCCCTTGAACATCTTCGATGGATAACATTTCTTGACTAGCCATCATGTTAGGGCGAACTCTATTAATTACAAGTTGGATAGGCTCAATATCTGAAGTATTAAGAATCCCTATTACTCTATCCGCATCCCGCACTGCGGATAATTCTGGGTTAGTAACCACAATAGCTTCTTTACAGGCTGCTAGAGCATTTTTAAAGCCATCTTCTACACCAGCAGGGCAATCTACTAAGACAAAATCAAAGTTTTCACTAAGTAGCTCACTAATTTTTTTCATATCTTCGGGCTTCATCCAATCCAACATCCTTGGATCTCCAGCAGGTAAAAGGGCAAGATTAGGCTCCTTTTTATGTCTAACCAATGCTTGGTCAAGACGACAATTATTGTCTAGAACATCTTGAGCCGTATATATGATGCGATTTTCTAATCCTAGAAGAAGATCTAAATTTCTTAAGCCAAAATCAGCATCTAATACAGCAGTTGTCGCTCCGCTATTAGCAAGTGCTATGCCTAGGTTTGCAGTTAAAGTTGTTTTGCCAACCCCTCCTTTGCCTGAGCAAATTAATATTGTGCGAGTATTCTTGCCCACGATTTTTAAGATTTTACAAATAATAAAGCCACTTGCGGAAAGTTAAATATTTTAAAGATTAAGTAATTCTTAAATTTATCTAGTTTGAATTAATTTATTGCAAATTATTGATTAATTTTTATTTTCGATTAAGTGTGGTTTGATAATTATCGTTTGTTTATTTATTACCGCAACTTCTGGATAACAATTTTTGGGCTTATCCTTTGGACCAATAGCTATCACATCTGCAATTCTTAACTGTAAAGGGTTTAGATAAAGTGATGCAATAGAGGCATTTTTATTTCCACTTTTCCCTGCGAATGCGATTCCTAGTAATTTGCCCCAAACATAAATATTTTCCTTAGCGGAAACTATTGCTCCTGGGTTAACGTCTCCAATAATGCATAGGTTTCCATTTGAAGATATTCTTTCACCCGATCGTACTGTTCCATTGTGAAGAATATCGTCTTTCTTTTTTGAATTGAATAACAGTAACTTATTTTTAATCATTTGCTCTTCTATAAAAGCTGAATCTATTTTTAAAGATTTTCCACTCAGGATTGTTTCTCTATTATTTGAGTAAATTCGTAATGAACAAATATTAATTTTGTCAAAATGATTTTTTAATTTTGATAATTGATGAGAACTTATTGACTCATTGACTACGAAAATTTTTGCTTCTAAAGGTTCCTTGATGGAAGAAAATCTTTTAAAAGTTTCATGGGTATTATCTAAATCTAACAAAGAAAAAATTTCTAAATATTTACTTTTAGTGTTTTCTAAAACAATTTCCATTGAATTAAATATTGGAATTGTTTTTTAATAAGGAAATTTCATTTTTGATTTCATTTTTGATAATTTCTGGATAAATAATAAAAGAGATTTCCTCGGATCTCATTAAAGTTTTTATTAATGCAGAACTATTTTCTAATGCGCTTTGATAAGTGCCGTCCCATATTTTTAGTGCATTATTAGATTCAAAACCTTTAAAAGACCTTTCCTTAATCCCACAAAATATTTCTGAATCATAACCATTCTTTTCACATAATTTTGAGGCAAATGCAAGAATTTTTAATCTATTTACCTTGCTTAAAAAACTTATGTCTGATGCCTTTAATAAATCTCTGTCAATAAACATTTTGCATAGTGTAGAAAGTGGTTCAAAAGATTCATCTTTCCATCTAATCAAATGATAATAAAAGGTTATATCATCATTTCTTATGAAATCATCAAAATCAACCTTTGAAGGTGAAAAAATGAATTTATGTAGGGAATTATCTAACCAAATATTTTTTTCATAATTATGTTTTATTGTATGTAATATTTTTTCCAGAATCCATGTTGATATTTCGTTTATCTTGTGATTGTAGATTGTTCTATACATCAAGTTTCTAAGTACAAGGAAATGCTCAATAGCGATCACACCTTTTGGTTTGATTCCGATACTGCCATCAGGAGAGAAGGTAAGAGCTGAAATTATTCTCTCTAAATCTACTAAGCCATAATTAGTTCCTGTGTTGTAACTATCGCGCAAGAGATAATCGAGACGATCGCAATCTATCTCACTACTTATTAATGTTTTTAAAGGTTTTGAAAATAGTTGTTTTGATTGAAATAATTCACCAATTTTTCTGGGTAATTCGTTGTCATACTTTTTGAGGATTGAATTTATTGGAAAATAATTTGTAACTAAGTTTTCAGACCATTGTTCGTGATCATGCTTGAATATTGTTTCACTGGTATGGCTTAAAGGTCCATGACCTAAATCATGTAGTAGAGCTGCCCCATAAAGAACAAATTTATTTTCACAAAATGAAGATTTACTTTCAATTAATTTCTTATATATTTTTCTAGCTATACAAAAAACACCAATTGAGTGAGTAAATCTACTTGATTCTGCACCATGAAAAAGTAATGATGCAGCTCCAAGTTGTTTTATTCTTCTTAGTCTTTGAAAAGCAACAGTATCAATTAATTCAATAATCATTAATTCTTCTGGCTTGCCTGCATCAAATACTATTTCTTTATGAATTGGGTCATGAAAAATTCTTTTAATACTCATATTTTTAAGATTTTTTATTTTCAATCTTTAGCCATTTAAAGATTTAATTTCTTCATTTTTTAATTCAATTGCTTGAACTGAAACTTCTTCTTTTTCTAATAATGACTCCAAAAATAATTCTGCATTCCTCACCCATTTGTCGTCAGTACTTCCATACTCACTTGCATCCGGTAGATCAAGTAATTTGTCAGGGGTCATACCTTGGCCTTGGATATTATTACCATTGGGGGTTAAGTAACTAGCCACTGTTATAGCAATACCACTATCTTCTCCCAAACTTTTTAGGGATTGAATTAAACCTTTCCCATAAGTCTGTTCTCCCATAAGAATTGACCTCTCATTATCTTGTAAAGAACCAGCAAGTATTTCACTGGCACTTGCAGTACCTTTATTTACTAAAGTCACCATTGGTCCATCAAAAGATGTCTCTTTTTGAGAAATAATTGCGTCTTTTATTCCATTTCTATCTTTTGTCTCGACTACAGGTTTCTCACTCAATAATGAGTCTGCAACTGCTATTCCTGAGCTTACTAGTCCCCCTGAATTATTTCTAAGATCCAAGATCAAGCCCTCAACCTCTTTCTCTTTTAACTCTTGAAGTGCCTCTTCAACTTTTTTGGGTACGCTTTCGCTGAATTGAGTTATCCTTAAATATCCTATTGTGTGAGAATCGTCTCTTAATCTTTTTGTTCTAACTGGCCTGAGATCTACTGATCTCCTCTCGAGATCGACTTCCCTAATTTCTCCTGATTCTGAAGATACTTCAACTAAAACTTTAGTCCCTGATTCACCTCTTAACTTAGAGGCAGTACTTGCAAGGCCTAATTTTTCTGATGAGATTCCGTCCACTTTCTCTATTAAGTCCCCACTTACTATTCCAGCTTCTTCAGCTGGCGAACCCCCAAGAGTAGAGATTACTTTAACTTTTTTGTTATCGTCTTCACCTAATTGAAGCCCAACACCATTAATTTCACTACCAAAATTACTTGATTTAAGTAGTTCATAATCTTTTGGGCGTAAAACTCTCGTGTAGGGATCGTCTAGTGGTTTTAACATATCCTCAATTACGGAAAAAGCCTCTTCACTTGTTTCAATTTGTTTCTGTAATGTTTTTTGTCTAATTCTTTTCCATTGGATTTCATCAAACTTTTCTGGATCATAAAAACCTTCGTTTACCAATGTCCAAGCGTCAAGTACTAATTGCCTGCTATCACTAAGAGCATCCACCCTTTCAATCAACAAAAGATTGATAGAAAAAATAATGATCATTGATGCAGTGATCACAGTTTTGAATGTTAAAAGTTTGTTAAAAGATGAATTCATTGGGTTAAGTGTTAACACCAAGTATAAGAATTTTAAGTAAGCTCTTTATATCAAAGCTAATTTTTTTTTGGATGGCGAATTCTTCATCTGTTTATGACTGGTTTCAAGAAAGACTTGAAATACAAGACATAACTGACGACGTAACTTCCAAGTACGTACCCCCTCATGTAAATATTTTTTATTGTTTAGGAGGCATAACTTTAGTATGCTTCCTAATTCAATTTGCAACAGGTTTTGCAATGACTTTTTACTATAAGCCAACAGTTACACAAGCTTATAATTCAGTCAGTTATTTAATGACCGATGTAAGTTTTGGCTGGTTAATTAGATCTGTGCATAGATGGAGTGCATCAATGATGGTTTTGATGTTAATACTTCATGTTTTTAGGGTTTATCTTACCGGAGGTTTTAAAAGGCCAAGAGAATTAACTTGGGTTACAGGTGTTGTCATGGCAGTTATAACTGTCGCTTTTGGAGTGACAGGATACTCCCTACCATGGGATCAGGTAGGTTACTGGGCAGTTAAGATAGTTTCAGGTGTTCCTGCTGCAATCCCAGTAATTGGGGACTTTATGGTTGAACTTCTTAGAGGTGGAGAAAGTGTAGGGCAATCTACTTTAACCAGATTTTACAGTCTTCATACTTTTGTATTGCCATGGTCATTGGCAGTTTTCATGTTGATGCACTTTTTAATGATTCGTAAACAGGGTATTTCAGGTCCTTTATAAACTCTTATACTTAAACCATTATTAGTTCTCCATATGTCTACATTAAAAAAACCAGATCTATCTGATCCAAAATTGAGAGCAAAGTTAGCTAAAGGTATGGGCCATAACTATTATGGTGAACCAGCTTGGCCAAATGATTTATTATATATCTTCCCGGTAGTTATCTTGGGTACTATTGCCTGCGTAGTTGGATTAGCAGTTCTTGACCCTGCAATGTTGGGAGACAAAGCTAATCCATTCGCAACACCTCTGGAAATACTTCCTGAATGGTATCTCTATCCAGTTTTTCAAATACTTAGGGTAGTTCCTAATAAACTTTTGGGTATCGCACTTCAAACACTCATTCCACTTGGATTAATGATTTTACCCTTTATCGAAAACGTTAATAAATTCTCTAACCCATTTAGAAGACCAATAGCAATGTCTGTTTTCTTGTTCGGAACTTTGCTAACCATATATCTTGGAATTGGAGCATGTTTGCCAATTGATAAATCACTTACTTTAGGATTATTTTAAGATTAAATTTTAAACATATCTAAATCGTTACATTCATTTCTTAGGAAATGATTCATTAGTAAAAATCCAACAATTGTCCAAGTTTGATACGTCCTTGATTGTTGTCCAACCCAAGTACCTGTAGGACCATCAAAATATTCTGCCCATTCTTGCTTAGGTAACTGATTCAGTTGACACCAATATGATTCCTCTATTAAAGATTTCATTTCTTCCATGAGAATTACATCATCAGAACCATAATCTTTTTGATGTAATAGGACAGCTGTACCAAAAAACCAAAGTAAACTTGGCCAATGACCACCGTTATGGTAACTCCAAGGCCAATTCTTTGGATCAGATCCAGTTTTATTTTGCCATTCTTCTACATCCATATGAGGATGACAAATTCTCATAGGCATTTGAGCCATCAAATGCTGTCTGTTATGTAAAACTAATCTAAATAAAGCTCTTTGTTCTTCCGGAGGCAGTACTCCAAACATACATGCTAAAGAATTACCTAAACTGTAAAATCGAAAGTCAGGCCTTCCTGTCCTAATATTTCCTATTAAGTAACCACCTCTATTCTCTAACCAATCTTGTAGCCATGATGGAACCACTTGAGGTTGAACGTTAAATTCATTGAAGTGTTGATCATCACCATACTGCTCAGTTGGCCTTCTTCTTAAAATTTGCATTGTTTGACTGGTAACCCAATAATGCTTTAAAAGAAAACTTCCTAAATCCTTAACCCATTGATTTGTAAGAATAAGTCTTTGGTCTAGAAGTCTACTAACATGATCTGCTCTACTTAATTCCATTAAGTTAATACAACTTTTTAAACATCCATGAAGTAAAACTTCAACTTCTAGGGGTGCTCCCCATACATCCATAGGTCTATCAATCATAAATGCGCAATCTGGAACAAAAAGTACTGGAGTACCTTCAAATGTTGGATGTAGAACTAGATCTAATAGAAGTTGAATACCTCTTTGAACGCTTTGACTTTTTCCAAAGGCATAATCACCGCTTTTATTGACATAATACCAACATAAAATGGGCCACCATAAACTTGCATCAGCTGAAGTAATCCTCCCTATTGATCTCTGACCATAGTCTCCAATGAGCTGTCCATTTTCTTCTACGAAACTAGTAGGAAATACCCCACGCGTTTGGTAATTAGAGCTTTGTAATTCAAGACACACACTTAGGAACTTTTTAACAATTTCGTACCGTTTTTGGGTAATGAGGTAAATCATTACAGGAACATTGTCTCTTAAAAATATTTCTCCATAATTTAATTTTTTATTTTTTGTTGGGTGTTCTAGTGCAGCAACGCTTCCCACTAACTCGCCTGATATTTCAACCAAAGTCTTTTCGAAGTGTTTTTTTGCATTTGTTACAATTTTGTCTTCATCAGAACTTGGTCTTACTCTTAAATTTTTTTGACTAAATCTTTCTGCCATTTCATTTATATCCCTTTATTTAAGCCTAGTTGTTTAATGAGACTTTGATCAAATAAAAAATTAATAAAAAATTTTTGTATAAAAGGTTGCACAATTACAGTCGGATGGTTTAGTATTTTCTTCTGGGCAGAAATATTCTTTTTGCATTATTCAAGCAGTTACTTTAAATCTAATTTTTGGTAAATGAGTGAATTTTTTGAAGATTTGATTTCCATCATTATTTTCAGCCAGAAGAAGGGTTTACCCTTCTAAATGAGTTACACACTTGTTGTTTAACTCTGCACCTAGAAAATTTAAAAACTTAGGAACTGATGCTTTTATTGCGTCAAGAATAATTAAATTTTTTTTAGTTATTTCAAGATGTATATGCAATAAAGGTGTGAGGTCCCGTCAAGAATATATATAAATGTCATCAATTGCTAACTTTTGGCTTTGATGTAAACGGATCTGAGATCTTGGAAAGTCACTTTAGAAATATTTTTAATGTGCACTCAATGTAATCCTTAAAATTTAAGGAGGCTGAAACTAAATTCAAAAACTTAAGTTTTTATTTGGATAAAGCAATTCAATTTGAGTAGATTTATCTACAAAAGGATTTGAACACAACGGAGAGTTTGATCCTGGCTCAGGATGAACGCTGGCGGCGTGCTTAACACATGCAAGTCGAACGAACCTTCGGGTTAGTGGCGGACGGGTGAGTAACGCGTGAGAATCTGCCCTCAGGAGGGGGATAACGGTTGGAAACGACCGCTAATACCCCATATGCCTACTGGTGAAATGAATTTCGCCTGAGGATGAGCTCGCGTCTGATTAGCTAGTTGGTGAGGTAATGGCTCACCAAGGCTTCGATCAGTAGCTGGTCTGAGAGGATGATCAGCCACACTGGGACTGAGACACGGCCCAGACTCCTACGGGAGGCAGCAGTGGGGAATTTTCCGCAATGGGCGAAAGCCTGACGGAGCAACGCCGCGTGAGGGACGAAGGCCTCTGGGCTGTAAACCTCTTTTCTCAAGGAAGAAGATATGACGGTACTTGAGGAATAAGCCACGGCTAATTCCGTGCCAGCAGCCGCGGTAATACGGGAGTGGCAAGCGTTATCCGGAATTATTGGGCGTAAAGCGTCCGCAGGCGGCTTTTCAAGTCTGCTGTTAAAGCGTGGAGCTTAACTCCATCATGGCAGTGGAAACTGAAAGGCTTG
>MWOX01000158.1 GCA_002026005.1 Prochlorococcus sp. HOT208_60m_808M21 | reverse complement strand
TTTTAGCTGGTGTTAATAGACCAATTCAAATAATTCCTTCAGTTTTACCAGCAGATTGGGCAAATATGGGGGCATGTGTAAAAGAGCTCGAGGAAGCTGGGGTAGATAGAATTCAATTTGATGTAATGGATGGGAATTTCGTGCCAAATCTTACATTCGGTCCTGAAATGATTGCGGCGTGCAGGAAATATTGCAATGTCCCTTTTGAAACTCAATTAATGGTTAGTCAATACAACTGCGAAACCATGCTTGAATCTTATGTAAACGCTACAAAGGGAGCGAATGGTGAACCAGGAGTAGTAATAGCTCATTCCGAAGCAAATATTCATTTGCATAGAGTTCTCGGAAGAATAAGAGATTTAGGAGGATCTCCTTCTGTTGCATTAAACCCTCATACTCCTTTTGAAATGATTAAAAACATTATGGATATGGTTGATCATGTTTTAGTTATGACAGTTAATCCAGGCTTTGGTGGACAAGCTTATATACCAACAATGCTTAATAAAATAAGAGAAATAAGAAGCTTTGTTATCGAAAAAAACTTAAATGTCGACATTGAAGTTGATGGAGGAATAAAAGCAAATTGGACTATTTCACAATGTGCAGATGCTGGAGCTAATTGTTTTATTGCAGGGAGTGGAATGTTTGCTTACCCAACATTAAAAGAGGGATGTGATGACTTGAGAAAAGTTGCACAAGAAGCACAAAATGGGAATGTTCTTTCAGAGCCTTAATAATAAGATAGTAAGATAGGTGATTTTTTAATCACCCAAATATCCATCCATAACTATGTAACCCTATTCCTAAAAAATTAACTCCTAAATAACAAACTAAAACAACTAAAAAGCCTGTAGATGCTAATAATGCTGGTTTGCGTCCTTGCCAACCCTTGCTTATTCTCATATGCAGATAAGCCGCATAAAACAACCATGAGATAAATGCCCATGTTTCCTTTGGATCCCAACTCCACCATGTGCCCCAGGCCTCATTCGCCCAAACTGCACCTGAAATTAAACCCAGAGTCAAAAGAACAAAACCTATTAATATAGAACGATAACTTAATGTATCTAATTCTTCTGAATGAGAAAATTCAATAGGTTCAACTAAATCATTTACAGAATAGCTATTTGAAAGTTTAAATCCTCCTATACCTTTAGAGCTACTTCTGATTTGAAGAGGCTTATTCTTATTAATAAACAAAACGGACACTGAAAGTAAAGAACCTATTATTAATGCTGCATAACTAAGCATTACGACGCTAACATGCATTATTAACCAACTAGACCTTAAAGCTGGAACTAAGTTGGACGATAATTTCAAATCCTCAGGTAAAACAAAACAAGCAAAAGCCACAGTCAGTAACTCAATAGGTATAGCAATTGAGGGAATTATTGGAGATTGGTATTCTCTTTCAACCAATAGTTGACCTAATGTGATACCCCAAGTAAGGAAATAAAGAGATTCATACAAATTGCTGATAGGAAAGTGCCCTGAAATTGACCACCTAAAAAGTAATTGTAATGTTATCAATAAGTTCACTAAAATCGTAATAAGTCTTACAGCAGAGGAAAACTTTTTTTTAAAAACTGCACCCAAGGATATTGGTAAGTTAATTAATAAAATATAAAAAACTAAAAGACCTAAAACTGAAACAGGTTCATATATTAAATTTTTAAAAAAATTATCTAGTATCATTTCTAGAAATTTCTCAAGTTTTAATATTCAATGACAACCAAATAATAATTAAAATCATTCTCATATGAGTAAATCTTTAATAATAAAGTTTTAATTTATTTTAAAAAAAGCATTTCAAAGTTTGAAATTATCTCCTAGATAATACTTCTTGACTATTGGATTATTAGCCAATTCACTTGATGAACCGTAAGCTAAAATTTTTCCCTCGCTTAATACATAAGATTTGTTAGTAATTAAAAGGGTTTCCCTCACATTATGGTCTGTAATGAGAACCCCGACCCCATCACTACTTAATTTAAGAATTAGTTTCTTTAGATCATTAACAGCTAGAGGATCGATCCCAGCAAAAGGTTCGTCTAATAACAAATATTTAGGTCCTTTTCTGCCTACAGTGAGAGCCCTAGCTATTTCACACCTCCTCCTCTCTCCGCCTGAAAGTTGGTAACCATAATTATCTACAAAATTATTCAAATTAAATTCATTAATTAATTGTTCTCTTCTATTTCTTATAGCTGCTCTACTATAAGATGAATTTTGTAAAGCCAAATCTATATTATCTTTAACAGTAAGGTCTCTAAATATACTCGCTTCCTGAGTTAAGTACCCTAACCCAAGTCTTGATCTAATTGGTAGAGGAAGATTTGTTATATTTTTCCCATTCATTAAAATTTCACCTTTATCTGGTTTTATATTCCCAACTGCAAGATTAAAAGTTGTAGTTTTCCCAGCACCATTAGGACCCATCAAACCTACAACTTCCCCTGGATTAACAGTTATGGAAACATCATCTACGATTAATCTTCCTTTAATTGAAAGGGATACATTATGAATATTTAGGTTCATTTTTCTTGAGATCGATTAGTTTTCCTCTTTTCTTGAAAAAAAAATGAAATAGATAATAATAATTTAATTGAAGATAAAGATATATTCATCAAATAGGCTTTAAAAAAGGCTTATCATTCTCGTTTAATAGTTCTTTATATTGTAATTTTCTCAATAAATCTTCTAAACATTGGCAGAAGGATTCAAGATCAATCCCTAAATCAATCTTGGTTCTAGTTTTTATTCTGCCTAAACCCTCTCCAAGCAAAATAGTCGCTCCATTCAAATTGCCTTTACTTAAGTGAAACTGAGAAACAGATACTTGTAAAATTCCTTGGATAACTTGTCTTTCGTCACCATCTACGGAATTCCATATTTCTTCAAAAGCATCATGAGCCTCATACCATTCATGATTATTAAAAAGATTTAAAGCTGTAAAAAGGGAATCTTGAAAACTTTTTGTACTTTCTTCTTTCATTAAACCAATTACTAATTTTTTTTCTTTTTATTTATTTTTCTCATCCTTATTGAATCCGGTGTTACCTCTAGCATTTCATCAGGACCAATATATTCGAGTGCTCTTTCAAGGGTAATATCGACAGGTGACTGCAAAGTATCAAGTTCCTCTGCCCCTGCAGACCTCATATTAGTCAACTGCTTAGTTTTACAAATATTCAACTCAAGATCTTGAGGTCGATTATTCTCTCCAATTATCATTCCTTTATAAACTTTAACTCCAGGTTTAATGAAATAGACTCCCCTATCTTCAGCATTCTTTAAAGCATAAAATGTGGCCACACCTTCCTCAAAAGCTATAAGAACGCCATTCCTTCTGGTTTCAAAGTCTCCTGTTTTAGGTTTATATTCATAAAACGAATGACTCATGATACCTTCACCTCTGGTTATCCTTACAAATTCCCCACGAAATCCAATTAATCCTCTTGATGGAACAAGAAATTCTAATTGGGTTCTACCATCTGAACTTGTCTGCATATTTTTCATCTCTGCCTTTCTCGATCCAAGTTTTTCTATACAAGAACCAACGGATACTTCAGGCACATCAAGGACCAAAGTCTCTATTGGCTCACATTCGACATTATCAATTTCTCTAAAAATTACTTGAGGTTGTGAGATTTGAAACTCGAACCCTTCTCTTCTCATAGTTTCAATCAAAATACCTAAATGTAATTCTCCTCTTCCTGACACTGAGAACCTATCAGGAGAATCAGTTTCTTCGACCCTTAACGCAACATTTGTTAAAAGTTCCCTTTCAAGTCTATTTTTTAATTGTCTACTAGTAACAAATTTCCCCTCTTTTCCTGCAAATGGAGAGTCATTTACAACAAAAGTCATATTTAAGGTGGGTTCATCTACTTTGATTAATGGAAGTGGATGGGGCGAATCGGGACATGCTATGGTCTCACCGATATTGACGTCTTCGAAACCAGAAACGGCAACGATATCTCCTGCAAATGCTTCATTTATATCAATCCTTTGTAATCCTTCAAATCCAAGTAGTTTACTAACCTTTCCTTTAATAGTTTTACCATTTTCTTTGATTAAACTAGCTTGTTGACCATTTTTTATAGTTCCATTATGAATTTTCCCAATTACAATTCTGCCCAAGAAATCAGAATAGTCCAAAGTAGTTATTTGTAGCTGAAGAGGCTTATTTGCATCACCTACTGGAGGTGGGACATGTCTGATAATAGCCTCAAAAAGAGGCATCATATTGTCGTTATTAGATTCCATCTCTTCTTTTGCAAAACCAGATAGGCCGCTTCCAAAAAGATAAGGGAAATCACATTGATCATCATCAGCTCCTAATTCTAAGAACAAGTCCAGAACCTTATCAATTGCTATTTCTGGTACTACTCTTGGTCTATCAATTTTATTTACAAAAACTATAGGTCTAAGTCCTTTTTCTAATGCTTTTTTTAAAACAAACCTTGTTTGAGGCATCGGTCCCTCATTTGCATCAACAATAAGCAAACAACCATCAACCATTCCCAAAACCCTCTCGACTTCTCCTCCAAAATCTGCATGCCCTGGTGTATCAATAATGTTAATTCTGGTATCTTTGTAGTTCACTGCAGTATTTTTTGAGAGTATTGTTATTCCTCTTTCTCTCTCAAGATCATTCGAATCCATTACACATGTAGGAATGACTTCATTGTCTCTAAATATTCCTGATTGAGATAACAATGCATCCACAAGAGTTGTCTTGCCATGATCTACGTGGGCAATAATTGCAACATTCCTAATTTCTTTTACAGAAGATGACATTTATTAAATTTATATAAATAGTTAATTGACTTTATTAAGGCTAACTCAAAGGATGCTTATTATGAGAATTTTCTCTATAAGACTTTGAAAAACATAATCATATTGAATAATTTAATTTATAAATTAGAATTATGATTTTCTATTTGAACTTTCAAAAATTTTTAAAGCCTCAATTGATCCTTCATATCTCCAATGCCAAGGTTCATAATCTATATATTTATTATCCTTGGTGAACGATAACTTAAAGTGAAATTTAGCTGCATTTTTTATTAACCATTTAAAGGCGTCAGTATTTTGAAATTCGGTCTCAAAATCTGTTTCTCTTTGAGTAGCATCACCAATATCAATTGCAAAACCAGTACTGTGTTCAGAATAGCCTGGGGGAGCTGAAACTCTAGCTCTTTCGGCCGCTTCTTGATTTCTAGAAGATTTTAGAGAATAGAAGATTTCTTTTTGCAATTTTATTGATCTATAACCACTTAAGAAGACCAAATATATCCCATCCTTTCTAGCTTCATTTCTCATATTCAATAAAGAATCACGCATATCTATATGAACTTCAATATTAGGCTCTATTAGAACTAATTTCTCATTAGGAATTTCCGCATAGGGTAAATGACCCAAAATTCTATTAGCTTGATTTTTCTCAGCCTGAAAATTAAGATTGATAAAAGGGAATTGTTCTATATTTTTAATCAACCGCAATGCAGCATAAGAAAAAAGAAGTAAAAGAAATGGAGAAAAAATTAATAATTTTTTAAATAATATTGAGTTGGAATTATTTATGTAGATTCTTTTGGCTAGTGGTATATCAATTTGATTTAAATCTTTGTTTTGTTCCAATATTTATTAGGTGAATCCGGAAAACATATTTCGATATTAACTATTATTTTACGAAATGCACTTTTATAAGCAAAAAAGATGTAGTTTTTATATACAGTATTATTTTTTTTTCATATGTTGAGGGTAGCTGTTATTGGTGGAGGTCCAAGTGGTTCATGTGCTGCAGAAATACTTGCTAAAGCTGGGATAAAAACTTGGCTCTTCGAGAGAAAATTAGATAATGCAAAACCATGTGGAGGAGCAATTCCACTTTGCATGGTCGAAGAATTTGATTTGCCTGAGTCAATTATTGATAGAAAAG
>MWOX01000157.1 GCA_002026005.1 Prochlorococcus sp. HOT208_60m_808M21 | reverse complement strand
CCTAGAGTCTCCAAATCTATGCGCGGGATGATCATTGACTGTTTCTTCTAAATTATTAATTTGCTGCTGTTGTGCCAAAACTTCCTTTGACAAATCATATTGTGGAGTTTGTAAATCATTTTTTTTAGAAACTTCTAAAATTTGATCCGCATAACACTGCGACATATCATCTCCCCTAAATACCTCTCCAGAAAAATACATCTTTGGTACTTCCAGTCTTGATACATCAATTGCATCCAAATCATTAAAAATACTTACAATGTATGAGGGTTTTATAAGAATAAATAAATTATCAACTGTCAAACACAATAAACTCTTTATTTTTTGGGAGTCATATATTTTCTTACAAATTAATCCTGGAACAATTTTTCTTTTAATTTGAGGAGCTTTGATTGAAATTAAGCTTCCATCTTTAATATATGGGAGTGCATTAGTTATCTCTTCTGATAATTTTTCTGCTGCTTGTTTCTCTAAAATTTTCAAGAGTCTTCTCTCTTCTTTAAGACGATTTTTTAACTTTTCGTAGGCATCAAAATCTTTCCATGAAACGTTAGATGTAATTTTTTTTAATTCAATTAAATCCTTATCTAAATTTTCAAGAATTATATTCTCACCTGAAGATTCACCTAAATATAAAAAACTACCAAAACTTCTTTTAATTAATTCTTTAGACTTTTCTAAAGTATAACTTTGTAAAAGATTAAGCACCATTCCATAACTAGGAGTGAATTGACTCTCTAAAGAATTTGATTTGCTAATAGCCAGCGCACTTGCTTCTTTGGCACCTTCGAATCTTGTTTGTAATGTAACAACATATCCTTGGGTATCTTTTCCTCTTCTTCCAGCTCTTCCTGACATTTGCAAAAATTCACTGCTAAATAATAATCTGTGCCCATCTTCTGTCCTTTTTGATAAAGAAGAAATAACAGTGGTTCTTGCGGGCATATTAATTCCTGCAGCAAGAGTTTCAGTTGCAAAAACAACTTTTATCAAACCTTGCTGAAATAATTCCTCAACCAGTTCTTTCCATGCAGGCAATAATCCAGCATGGTGAGATGCAATACCTCGTTTTAATGCCTCGCATTGATATTTATCTTTAATTGCCTCTTGATTATTTTTAAGATAAACATCTAATTTTTGGGATATCATATTCGCTTCTGAATAACTTACTAAAGTTAAGTCTTTTATATTCTCAATAGCCTTGTCACATCCTCTTCTACTAAAGATAAAATAAATAGCTGGCAACATATTTCGTTCAGCTAGTTTAGAGATCACAAAGCCAATTGAGGGAGACTTTGGTTGCATTATCCTGCCCACTTTCCCTTTCATTTTCTGCCCTTTAGGAGCTCTCCAAATCTTACAGTTTGGATGAATTCCATTACTCTTATTATTTAAAAGTGGATGGAGGCCTTTAACACTACAAAAAATAAAATCAAGTGGGACTGGCCTCTTATCGCTATTAATCAGCACTGTGGGGCCATGAACTTTTTCTATCCAATTTTGTAGTTGATCTGCATTGGCTATTGTTGCTGATAAAGCTATTATTTGAGTTCTAGTAGGGCAATGGATTATAGTTTCTTCCCAGACTGTGCCTCTTTGGGGGTCATTCATATAATGGCATTCATCAAGAATCACAGATTCTAAATTCTCTAAGGGATCATCAAATTCATCAAATTCGCCATAAAGCATGTTCCTAAAAATCTCAGTCGTCATAACTAAGATTGGTGCTTCTCTATTTATACTTATATCTCCAGTTAAAAGACCAACTTTATTATCACCATATTGATTAGCAAAATCTCTAAACTTTTGATTTGATAGTGCTTTTAAAGGTGTTGTATAAAAAACTCTACTGTCATGAGATAAGCCTCTATATATAGCAAATTCACCTATCAATGTTTTACCC
>MWOX01000156.1 GCA_002026005.1 Prochlorococcus sp. HOT208_60m_808M21 | reverse complement strand
CCATGCGTTCTACCAAGAGCAGTTCCCATGGTTGATGCTATGGTAGCTTTAGTACTTGCTGATCATTTGCTTCTAAATCATGCTCAATGTGACTTAATAAATAAGTAGTAGTTTTGTTGAATAAATTATATTTATCCTTAACTTAATTATATTTGAGCCATTCATATATTTTTTGGATCAAATTTTTTATTTTTGATAGCTTTATCTCCAATTACAACTGCTTTATACCCTAAAGATTTATAAGTTTTTAAATCATTGATTGATAGTCCTCCAGCAGCAATGAAATCAATATTTTTATAGTTGAGTATAGTTATCGAACTATCTTTACTTTTTATTGGGTAAATTTTGATAATGTTGCAATTTAAATCTATCGCTTCCTTAAGATCTTTTAAATTATAAATTCCAGGAATTAATAAATAATTTTTTGACTGCGCATAATTGAAAAGATCTTTATCCCAAAATTTCATCATCGAAAAATTTAATCCAATTTTTAAAGAATCTTCTATTGATTGTTTATTAACTATGGAGGCAGAGCCTAAATTAATTCTTGGATATTTAATTTTGATATCGGATACAAAATCGAACCAATTTTCGTTGTTAGACCAACTTATTTAAATATTCTTTAATCCTAATTTTACTAAGTTTTCTAACTCTTCAAAAATGATTTTCTTATAGAGGTATTTAAGTAAATATTATCTTCAGGTTTTATAAGAAAAAAGACTCAATTTTCAGGTACTCCGAAAAAGAATCTTCATTATTATTCATTAAAAATTTAAAATTCCGCGTTAAATATAGTTTGCGACTTTTACTTCTGAGCGGTTGAGCAAGTCTTGGATATCTTCAGTATCAATAGTTTCTCTTTCAATTAGCATTTGAGCCATTTCGTCAAGAACAGTTCTATTGTCTGTTAAAACTTTGGTAGCTCTCTTATAGGCAACATCAACAAGTTCTGAAACCTCTACGTCAATTGTTGCGGCTGTGTCTTCAGAGAAGTCTCTTGTAGAACTCATATCTCTTCCCAGAAACATTCCACCTTGAGATTGACCTAAAGCGACTGGACCTATTTTGTCACTCATACCGAATTTAGTGATCATTTGTCTTGCTACATTGGCAACTTGTTGTAAATCATTTGAAGCTCCGGTTGTTACCTCTTCTTCTCCATAGACTATTTCTTCAGCAACTCTTCCACCTAGAGCTACAGCCATTTGATTTTGAAGGTAAGAACGAGAGTAAAGACCTGATTCCATTCTTTCTTCACTTGGAGTAAAGAAGGTTAGACCCCCAGCTTGACCTCTTGGAATGATTGAGACTTTTGCTACTGGATCATAATCAGGCATTAATGCTCCTACGAGTGCATGACCAGCTTCGTGATAAGCAACTAATTCTTTTTTCTTATCACTGATGACTCTATCTTTCTTTTCTGGACCAGCCATAACTCTTTCAATGGCATCGCCTACTTCATCATTACTTACTTTATCTAAATCTTTTCTAGCTGCTAGTATTGCTGCTTCATTTAAAAGATTAGCTAAATCTGCACCAGTAAATCCTGGTGTTCTTCTGGCGACTTTATCTAAATCAACGTCCTTTGAAAGTGTTTTATCTTTCGCATGAACATTTAATATCTGCAATCTTCCAGCATAATCTGGTCTGTCAACTGTTACCTGTCTATCGAATCTTCCAGGACGCATTAAAGCTGAATCTAAGACATCTGGTCTGTTGGTTGCAGCAACTATTATTATTCCTGAATTACCTTCAAAACCATCCATTTCGGTTAAAAGTTGATTTAATGTTTGTTCTCTTTCATCGTTTCCTCCGCCCATACCAGCTCCTCTTTGTCTTCCAACTGCATCTATTTCGTCAATAAAAACAATACAAGGAGCATTCTTTTTAGCTTGTTCAAAAAGATCTCTAACTCTACTAGCTCCAACCCCAACAAACATCTCTACAAATTCCGAACCAGATATTGAGAAAAAAGGTACACCTGCTTCTCCAGCTACTGCTTTAGCTAACAATGTTTTTCCAGTACCAGGAGGACCAACAAGAAGAACTCCCTTAGGAATTTTTGCTCCGACTGCAGTAAATCTATCTGGGCTCTTAAGAAAATCTACAACTTCTGTGAGTTCTAATTTTGCACCTTCTACACCAGCAACATCTGAAAAGGTTACCTGAGTAGATGGTTCCATTTGAAGTCTAGCTTTGCTCTTTCCAAAACTCATGGCAGGGTTACCACCTCCAGCATTACCACTTTGGGATCTTCTGAAAAGAAAAAATAGGCCTCCAATTAAAAGTACTGGGAAGATTAAGCTACTTACAGCCTGTTGCCATGGATTGGCTAATTTTGTAGGAGTTACAGCGATATCTACATTATTCTCAGTAAGAATTTTTAATAAATCTTTGTCAGGGGCTAAATTGACCTCAGACCTGCTCCCATCATTTTCAACGACTTGAGCTGTGGCATTATCTGGAGATATTAAGACTCTACTGATTTCTTTATCTTGAACTGCCTCTATAAAATCACTATATCTTAAAGTCTTTGTAGAACTTTCAGTACTAGGTTTATCAAAAACTGAAGTACCAATGAAAATTACAGTAATGACGGCTAGGACATAAAGCCCTACGTTTCTCCAGCGTTTGTTCACGATAAAAAAAAATTTTTAATAAATCTATAATACTAATAATAAAACATTATTAAGAGCGTCTTAGAACATCTACTACACTTTTGAATGCAAACCATTCAGGAATTGGTTCGCCATTCCTCAATTTCTTTCTAAATTCAGTACCACTAAGTTTCATAATTTCATAATTAAATTCTTTGGCTTCTTCAGCTGATATATATCCTTTTTCCTTCGTATAAACTAAATTTTTTGAAGGAACAGTTTGCATCATCAATTCATCTGCACACTTATTCGCAAAATTTTGGGCATCATATGGACCATAAAAATCTTCACCAGTTGACGAGGACTTACAACCAGCCATATCTCTACCAATAATAAAGTGGGTGCAGCCATAATTTCTTCTTATTATCATATGTTGAAGAGCTTCTCTTGGCCCTGCCATATGCATTGAATAAGGTAAAAAAGCCCATTTTATTCTTTCATCAGATATTTCCTCTTCTAATTCTTTGTAAGTCAAATATCTAACTTTTCCAGGAATATCATCTTGTTGAGTTGGCCCACAAGTTGGATGAACTAAAACAACTGAGTTAGAGGAGACATTATCTGAAAGTAAGGCATTAGTAAATAATTCATAATGTGCTCTATGAATTGGATTTCTGCATTGAAATGCAACTACATCATGATTTGATGGCAGTTTAGATCTAACTTCTTCAGGGGTTTTGCAGGGGAATTCTCTAATTGGTAGTTCGAAACCATAAACTCTTCCTCCTATATAAAATCTACCTCTCTCGTTAAAAATCATCTTAACAGCAGGATGATCTAAAGAATTAGTACCATAACAAAGTTCAGCTTCTAAGGATTTGTCAGGCTCCCATTTAGAGCTAACTTCTAAAACTGCTATTTTTTGTTTTTTATAGGTAAGTAATATTGTCTCTCCAGTTTTTACTTTTTCATTATTTGAATCAAATACAATAGGCAAGCCAAAAAGCAACCCGCTTGTATTTCTATTATTTTTAATGACCGAATTGTAGTTATTTTCATCCATAAAACCTTCCAATGGAGAAAAAGCTCCAACCATCAAAAGTTCTACATCGCATGCATTTCTCTCGCTACATTCAAACTCATAAGTAGCTTTAGAAATAAGTTCATTTTTAAGGTTTTTATCTTTGATAATTAAATTTTTTAGTTCCCCTCCATAAGGCGGTATTAGTCCATTAGTATCTGTTTTAGTTTTTTGTTGTAATTCCATTTTTAAAATTAATAAAGAAAAATTTTGAAAAAAAAAGAGGGGTTTAACCCCCTTTTTCTCTTGAGTAGGATTTATGCCTTTCTTCCGTAAAGCTCCCCAATTATTTTTACATCAAGTGGATCCTTTGAACCCATATCTGTATCTGAAGGTTGGATTGCTTCAAAAGTACCAGCAAATTCGTCTGTGTCAGAATCTACATTGTTGATTGAAAGAGTAATAACGCCAGTACCGTTTACATCAACTTTAATATTTTCTTTTGCAAGTTCTTCGTCATCGCCTCCTAATGCAACTAAACCTTGGGCATATTCAACACCAGTATTTTTAGCTCTTGCCTTAGGATCTAGAAAGTCACCAGTTCTGTAGTTAGGTGTAAATGTTGAACCACTAACCTCAGTGCCTGGCTCAATTGATGAAGGTAAATCAGCTGTAAGATCTTTTGCTGAGAATGCAAATGGCACCTCTAAACCACCAGGAGTTAATACAGTAATAAGTTGAAAATCAATACCACCTTTTTCAGTGAAAGTTCCTGAATCTATATCTCCATAAACTTCTGTCACTGTGGTGTTATTTCTAGGACTAATAATTTTTGTAGAAACAAATTCTGCAGATTTTCGTTTTGTCCCTGGCACTTTTACATAAACTTCTGTTGGATGCATGCATATTCCTTTAAGGCTATCTCCATTCCCTAGAGATATTGATCCGACAAGAGATGAGTCTAAAATAGGGCAATCATTAGCTTTTCCTGTGTTAACAACATCTGTGAATTGTGCATTTCCTCTTTCAGAAAAAGCAAATGTTTTAACAGGTACGAAAGCAAAAGTTATACAAATTGAAATAACAAAAGCTAAGAAAGAACGAATTCTCATAATTAAAGTTGCAGTAAAGTTCTGTGACGATAGATTAAAGGTCATCTAATAAGTTCAGTACGGATATTACAAGGGAAAGGACCATAAAAGTTAGGACTATTAAATCCTCGAAACAACCCGTAGCTTTTTAGATTTTAAAAAACTGGAATTATTTTAAGCTATCACATTATTTTTAATGATTAAGATTACAAAAAAAAATACAAATTAAAAAATTTTTTTATTTTTTTAATGAAATAATTTGGGTTATTAATTTATTTGCTAAATCAATTTTTGATGTTTTGTTAATGTAGTGTTCCATATTATTAGTATCGAATAACCAACCTTCATTTTGTGCCAAAAAGCCAAATCCTTGGCCTTCAAGATCAATTGGATTTGCGAATAGA